>JAFAHL010000482.1 GCA_019237215.1 Hyphomicrobiales bacterium
GCGCAGCCGAGCCCTTGCATGCGCCGGAGTTGGCGGCGCTGCGCAAACCGGCGTAGCTGCTGGGAGAACAATAACGTGTCCGCGAGTTCTGATACCCTCTCCCGCACCGAACTCGGGCCTGCCCGAGTTCGGCATGTTAGGTGCCGAAGTCGGATAAATCCGACTTCGGCTGGGAGAGGGTGACGGAGCGCGCCGCTCGCGAAGATCACCCCAGCTTCGGCTCGAGCGTGGTCGACCACAACGCGCGGTCGTCCCAGTCCTTCAGCGTCACGGTCATGACTTGCGTCGCTCCGTCGATTGCGACGTGACCGAAGAACTGCAGGCCGTCGCTCGGCGGCTGATTCGGCGCGTCCGGCGCCTTCACGTAGACGAGCTGCGGCCCGAACGTGTTGTCGATCTGGTTTTGCGGGAAGCTGCCGGCGTGGATCGGCCCCGATACGAATTCCCAGAACGGCTCGAAATCCTGGAACACCGCCTTGTTGGGATCGTAGTAATGCGCGGCGGTATAGTGCACGTCGGCGGTGAGCCATAGCGTGTTGCGCACTCCCGCCCGCTTGATGAAGGAGAGGATGTCGGCGATCTCGAACTCGCGGCCGCGCGGCGGCCCGTCGCCCTGGGCGATGGCCTCGACGCCCCATTTGCGATCGATGTCATAGACGACGACGAGGCTGATCGGCATATCGGCGGCGATCACCTTCCAGGTCGCTTGCGAGTTCAAGAGTTCGCTCTTGAGCCAAGCGATTTGCGCTGGGCCGAGGAAATAGGCCGCCGGCCCGTAGCTCTCCTCTTGCCCTTCGCCGTTCGGCCCGCGATAGCTGCGCATGTCGAGCATGAACACGTCGAGCAACGGTCCGTACGAAATCTTGCGATAGACGCGCCCGGGCTCGGTCTGCGTGAAGCGCAGCGGCATGTATTCATGGAACGCGCGGCTGGCGCGGGCCGCGAGGATCAAGGCGTTCTTATCGACGTATTTCTTGCGCTGGTGCTCGGCGCGGGTCAGCAGCTCTCCCGGCCACCAATTATTGGTCACCTCGTGGTCGTCCCATTGCGAGAAGATCGGCACCTCGGCGTTGAAGGCGAGCAGGTTCCGGTCGAGCAGATTGTATTTGTAGTTGGCGCGGAACTCGGCCAGCGTCTCCGCCGGCTTGGTTTTTTCCTCGATCACGACGTTTTTCCAGATCTCGCCGTTGGGCATTTTCTGTTCGGCCAGGATCGGACCGTCGGCGTAGATGTTGTCGCCGCTGTGGATGAAGAAGTCGGGGCGGTTGCGCAGCATGGTCGCGTAGGTGCGCATGCCGCCGCGTGCTTCGTCGATGCCCCAGCCTTGCCCGGCAGTGTCGCCCGACCACACGAACGAGATCGAGCGCTGGTCGCCAGGCGCGGTGCGAAAGCGGCCGGTCATCGGCTCGCCGACAATGGTCGGCGAAGCAAGATCCTGGAAGCTGATGCGGTAGAAGATGTCTTGCCCTGCGGGCAACCCGTCGATGAGCGCGTTGGCGGTGAAATCGCTTTCGGGCAGCGCATCGACGAAGACGGCGCGATGGATGGTCTTGAAACTGTCGGTGGTCGCGACCTCGGCCAACATGCGCGCGGGGCGGTCGGCGCGGGCCCAGATCACGGCGGAGTCGAGCGAGACGTCGCCGGATTGAATGCCGTGGGTGATGACGGGGCGATCGGCGGCACGGCTCAGATAGGGCCTGGGGACGACGGCGGAGATCGCGGTCGACGCCGCGGCCGTGGCCAGAAACCGCCGACGCGACAGGGGGATGCGCATGGTCATGGGAAGTCCTCCAGCTGCCAGAGCGAGGCGAAGATGGCGGCCTATTCTCACAGAAGGCGGACGGGGATGCGACAACTTCGTGACAGTGGATAACGCCTAGACGCCGGTGGGGCGCGTCCACGGGCCAAGCCGCGCGCCTTTCGGCAACGCTTCATGCAGCATCAGCATCTCGCCGACGGTCTCGGAGGTGACGAGACCCACGAGCCGTCCGCTGCCGTCGACCACGGCGACGGCGGGCGCCGATTTTTCCTGCAACATGCGGAACGCCTCTTCCAAGCAGCGGCGATGACCGATGGTCGGCACCGTGGCGGACATAGCGTCGGCGACGCGGGCGTCGGGGCCGAGCTGCTTGAGCGCGCGAATGAGATCGCCGCGGCCGAGGAGGCCGACCGGCTTTCCTGCCGCGTCGACCACGGGGAACTCGCCCTGACTCGTGCGCAGCAACGTCTGTACCGCCTCCTCCACGTGCGCGTCGGGCGCCAGCGTGGCGAATTGCGTCATCATCGCCGCGCTCGTCGGCACGCCCCGTGACATCGCCCGGATGGCGACGAGATGGGCCTCCGAGGATGCCGCGAGATAGACGAAGATCGCGATAAAGATGAGCAGCGGGTTGAAGAACAGCCCGATGAAGCCGAGCGCGAAGGCGAAACCCTGCCCGATGAACGCGGCGATCTCGGTCGCGCGCACGTAGCCCATTCGCGTCGCCAGAAGCGCGCGCAACACGCGCCCGCCGTCCATGGGAAAGGCCGGGATCAGATTGAACACGGCGAGGAACAGGTTCACGGCGGCGAGCCGATCGATCATCGAGGTATGCGGACTTTCGACCGTATAGAGGTCGCCCGCATTCACCCGCGCGCCTGCGAGCAAAACCAAGGCAATCGCGATCGCCACGTTCACCAGCGGGCCGGCGATCGCCACCAGAAATTCCTCATACGGCTCTTCCGGGATGCGCTCGAGGCGGGCCACGCCGCCGATCGGCAGCAGCGTCACCTCGGGTGTCGACACGCCGAAAGCGCGCGCGGTGAAGATGTGGCCGAATTCGTGCGCCACCACGCACGCGAACAGCAGCACCAGGAAGGCCAGTCCTTGCCAGGCCGCCTCCGGTCCGCCCGTGACCCAGCTGGCGGCGAAGATCCAGCCCAGGAACAACAGGAAGGTGACGTGCACGCGCACCGCCGTTCCAGCGATGGTGCCGATATTCAGCGACCACGACATGGGGCCCTCCGCAGCCGGCTCTGCTCTGGATTAGGTAGGCGTTCGGGGCGCCTTTGCGAGTGGCCAGCGGACGGCGATTCGTGGCACAATCGCGGCGACCATGAGGTGCGGACCATGGCAGAGAAATTGACCGGCGCCGCCCGCCAGAGCGCGCTTGCCAAGCTCGACGGCTGGAGCGAGGTGAAGGGCCGTGACGCCATCAGCAGGAAATTCACGTTTCGCGACTTCAACGAGGCGTTCGGCTTCATGGCGCGCGCGGCGCTGATCGCGGAGAAACTCGACCATCATCCGGAATGGTTCAACGTCTACAACAAGGTCGAAGTGACGCTTGCGACCCACGATGCCGGCGGCGTGACCGATCGCGACATCAAGCTCGCCGAGGCCATGGATCGACTGGCC
>JAFAHL010000537.1 GCA_019237215.1 Hyphomicrobiales bacterium
GCGATCTCTATCAACAGGGAGGCGTCGCCGCGACCGTGAACATGGACCACATCAAGCGGCACTATTACGGCAGCCAGCGCCACGTGAACCCGACCGGCATCGTGCCGCTGGGGCCGCAGCTCGATTTTTTGGCGCCGCACGACCGCGGCAGGTTCGAGAATGAGAGCATTGCGCCCGAGTCCGCCCGGCATTGATGGTCGGGCGCGGGATTGCGGCGCGGCGGAAGAAATATGCGCGCCGCGAGCCTTCCTGCGCCGCAAAGCCGCCGATGCCGACATGCCGAGTTGGTCAGGAGCGTCTGATTGAAAAGCTCTGCACGTAATCGTCGGGCTTGGACGGGTCGAACGCCTTGCCCATGACCATGAACGTCTTGGACGTGCTCGTCGGCGCCGCAAAGCCCATGTCTCGCATCAGCTTGGCGGTATCGGTGGCGAGAAAAATCTGCTCGGCGATGGTCTGGTAATCGATCTCGCCCTTGATCTGTCCCCAGCGCTTCATCTGGGTCAGCATCCATACCGCGAAGGATTGCCAGGGGAATGGATCGAAATCGACGCGCTTGGGGTCTTTGCGGATGCCGCCGAGACCATCGGCATAGGTGCCGGTGAGCGCCTGCTCCACCACGATCGGCGGCTGGTTGAGATAGTTGGCGGGCGCGATCGTCTCGGCGATCGCCTTGCGATTCTCCGCCTTCGACGCGAAGGCGGTCGCGTCGACGATGGCACGCACCAGCGCGGCATAGCTGTTGGGCATCTGCGTCATGAAATCCCTGCTCGCGGTGAAGCTGCAACAGGGGTGTCCATCCCAGATCTCCTTGGACAGGATATGGAGAAAGCCGACCCCGTCGTAGATGGCACGCTGGCAAATGCTGTCGGGCGCCAGAAAGCCGTCGATGTTGTCCGCGCGCAGATTCGCCACCATCTCTGGCGGCGGCACGACACGCAGCTGCACGTCCGCCTCGGGGTCGATACCGTGCTCGGCCAGGTAGTAGCGCAAAAGGTAGTTGTGCATCGAGTAGTCGAAGGGGATCGCGAACTTGAAACCCTTCCACTGCTTGGGATCGCGTTTGTCCTTGTGCTTGACCGCAAGCGTGATGCCCTGGCCGTTGATGTTCTCGATCGCCGGCACGGCGAAAGGGATCGCTTGCGAACCGAGTCCGAGCGAGATCGCGAGCGGCATGGGCGAGAGCATGTGGGCGGCGTCGTATTCCTTGTTGATGGTCTTGTCGCGGACGACGGCCCAGCCGGCGGTCTTGACGACTTCGACGTTGAGCCCCTGCTTGGAATAAAAGCCCATCGGATGCGCCACGATGATCGGCGTGGCACAGGTGATCGGGATGAACCCGACCTTCAGGTCCTTCTTCTCCGGCGCGCCGGTACCCTGGGCGAACAGCTCGGTCGCGCTCTCGAGCGGGAAGAATTGCAGGAGCGCGGCAAGCGCGGTCGAGGCGCCGACCGACTGCAGGAACGCGCGGCGCGCCGCCTTGCCGGGGAAGACCGCGCGCATCACCGCCGAGGCGACGACGCGCTCGTAGCGTTCCGGGGTTGCAAGCGGGTGCTTCTCCGCCAGCTCGTGCGCGGCGCGATCGGCATGCAGCCCGCAGGGGCAGCGCGCAAGATGATCGCGATCAAGCGGCTCGTCGAAGCTAGCCATCGTGGTCGTCTTTCGCCGCGTCGAGCGCGGCGGCGCTCCTACCAAGCGCCACGACGCGCGGGTCGCGAGTGCCGACTTGCGCCGGCACTCGGTTATCTCGCCGTGCCGTTCAGGCGGCGACGCCGGGCGCGGCCGAGGCCTTGTAGGGCAAGCCTGTTTCGATCGGCAAAGCGGGATCGCGCGACCACTCGTTCCACGAGCCGAAGTAGAGCGTGACATTCTCGACGCCGGCTTCCTTCAGGGCGACCAGCGTGTTCGAGGCGCGCGCGCCCTTGAAGCAATAGAGCACCACCGGCGTCGACGGCGTGATGCCCACGGTTGCGCATTCGGCGAGGATTTCCTCGCGGGACTTGAACATGGGGCCGGTCGGCGTCGGCTTCATCATCCGGTACCATTCGAGCCAGACCGCGCCCGGAATGCGTCCCTTGCGCGGGCAGAAATCCTTGCCGTAGGGCGATGACGAATCGGCGATCCACTCGTCGACATCGCGGGTATCGAGCTTGACGATATTGGGGTCCGCGACCGCGGCCTTCATGTTCGCGAGATCGACCAATATGCCGGCCGCGCTCGGATCGATCGGGAAGCTCTTGCCTGCGGGCGCCGGCGTTGCGGTAGAGGTGGGCAAGCCGGCGGCGGCCCAGGCGGCGTAACCGCCGTGCAGAATCTTGACCTTCGGATAGCCCAGATAGCGCAACAACACGTAGCCGCGGCAGGATTGGCCAAATCCGCTGTTCATCGACTGCTCGTAAACGACCGCGGTCTCCTTGCCGGACAGCCCGGCGGCCCCGAAAATGGCGGCGAACTTGTCGCGCATCGTCGCGACGCCTTCGGGCGTCGAGGTTGCGAGATAAGTGAAGATGTCATGGATGTTGACGGCGTCGGGCAGATGGCCGGCGGCATAGCTCGCCGGGTCGCGGGTATCGATCAACACGATCGACTCGCTCTTGATCATGTCCGAAAGCTCGGCGGGCGTAATGAGGACTTTCTCGCTCATGGCTGGCTCCTAGGCTCGGTTCGAACGCTGTCCCGGCATGTGGCGGCGGGCCGTGTGGCCAGCCGTAGTGAGTGCGGCACGCCTAGTGCGCCATGTCGGCGAGCATCTTCTTGAGCTGCTTGATGGCAGGCGTGACGATGGCGACGAAGTAGGATTCGCGCAGCCGACGCTGCGCGGTGGCGTTGGCGATATAGCCGCGGGCGCCGCAATGCAGCATCGCGGCATGCGCTGCGGCCAAAGCCAGCTCGCTGAGCGCGAGCCGCGCCTCGATCACGGCACGCCAGTAGGCTTGATCGCTCTCGAATGGCGTGGCGGCGAGGCGATCCACCTTCGCTGCGATCGTGCCGAGCTGCGCGGCGAGGTGCTCGGGCTGGACGTCGAGATATTTGTTGACGTGGCCGAGCGGACCTTTGACCTGGTTCATCAGCGCGATGCAGCCGCGGACGAGGCCGATCCCCATGCCCGCCTGCAGCAGCACGAAGCCCGCGCGGATGCGTTTGATGAAAGCATCGCTCGGGTCCGCCAGCACCAACGGGTCGGGAATGATGACGTCGCGCAACCGCACCGAGAAGGTGCGCGTGCCGTCGAGCGCCGCGAATTTGGTGTCGCCGGAAAGCTCCACGCCGGCGGCGGCGCAGGGCACGATCGCCATCACGAAGCGCTTGGGCGCATCATCGGCTTCGAACACGGCGCCGAAATAATGGTCGTTGCCGAGATTGGAGACATACGGCAATGCCCCGCGCACCACGTAGCCGCCCTCGACCCGTTTGCCCTTGAGGCGGATTGGCTCGATCCCGAACAGCGTTTTCATCGGATTTGACAACGCCGTGCCGCCGAGCGCGTCGCCGGCGGCAACGCGGCGACCCAAGCCGGTTTTGAGTTCCGCGTTGTCGGAGGCGAAGATGTACCAACCGAGTGCGTTCTGGCACCACATGCAGAACGAGGTCGAGAGGCAGTATTCGCCGGCCGCCGCCATCGCTCGGATCGCGGTGACGAGATCGCCGCCGCCCGCGGTTTCGCCCGGCAGATGGCAAGCGAACGCGCCGGCGCGGCCGAAGGCGCGAAGCACCGCCTCGGGGTAGTGGCCTTCGCCATCGATCTTGCGAACGATGGGCGCGAGCTCACGCGACGACAGATCGCGCACCGCCTCGACCACATCCAAACCGGCGGCCGGATAGGTGTGGTCTCTTGCCGTAACCGAACGATCGAGCATCGGACATGCCTTCGGATGACGGAGGATCGCGAGGGACGGCGCCGGGCGCCGCCCCGCCCATCGCTCTAGGCCAAGCTCATCTCGAGATTGACCGGCCGCGTGAAGGTATTGGCGACCGGCGACCAAACGCGCGCGTGCGCGACCAGCGCTTCAAGCTCCGCGCGCGGACGATCGGCCTCGAAGCTCACCTTGGCGCGCACGTCGGTGAAGCCGACGGGCTTGTCGGAGAGATCGCCGGTTCCCCACACGCCGGTGATGTTGAGATCGCCCTCGAGCTCGATCTCGAGCTTGAACACGGTCATGCCGCGCGCCACCGCGTTGGCGTGGATGCCGACCGCGAGGCATGAGCCGAGCGCGGCGAGCGAGGCCTCCGATGGGTTGGGCGCGGTGTCGTCGCCGAGCAGCCCCGGCGGCTCGTCGACCACGTAGGCCGGCAGGTTGCGGATGAAATTGAGATGGCGGAACCGGCCTTCGGCGATGGTCTTGCATTTTAGCGTCTTGATGGCCTTGGGGTCGGCCTTGCCCTTTTCGATCAGCTCGTCGAGGCCCTTTTTGTCGATGGGGGCGAGACAGCCGGTGAGCGCGGTCTTGGCGACGGCTTGGTTCATGAGCTTCCTCTCCTGTTGACGGTCCGATACAGACCGTTCTGTTCTATGCACGAGCCGTGCCACCTTGCGGCGAAGCAAAAAAACGAATGGAATCAGGAGACGACTGGAGGGCCGGGGCTCATTCCCGCTCAAAAGCTGGTCAGTTTTTGCCTGAGTTCTGGGCGCAGCGAACAGAACGGTCGTTCCACTTCGCGATTGCGGTCACCTGCGGCCCGGGTTAAGTGGCGGCATGGACGTCGCGCCCCCGCAACCGGTGAGCCAAGCCGGCGAGATCACGGCTTCCCCCCGCGACCGGCTGATCGAAGCCGCGACGCGGCTGTTTTGCCGCTACGGGGTCAACTCCGTGGGCGTCGACGAGATCGTCGCTGCGGCGGGAACGGCCAAGACCACGCTCTACCGGTTGTTCCGCTCGAAGGATGGTCTGGTCGAGGCGGTGCTCGACTGCGAAGGCCGAGCGTGGCGCGCCTGGTTCCTCGCCGAAATCGACGCAGCCGGCGGCCCGGCGCTCGCGCGGCTGCATCGCATCGGGCCGGCGCTGCGGCTGTGGTTCGCGCGCGAGGACTTCTACGGCTGTCCATTCATCAATGCGGTCGCCGAAAGCGACAAAGCCGACCACCGCATGCGTTCACTGGCGATCGCCCACAAGAAGGTCGTGCTCGAACGCCTCGCGACACTGTGCGGCGAAGCAGGACTAAAGGAACCGAACGAGGTCGCGCACTCGCTCGGGCTCATCATCGATGGCGCCATCGTGGCCGCGCTGGTGACCGGCGATCCTTGCGTCGCGGACACCGCGGGGCGCAGCTGCGCGGCAATCTTATCGCAAGCAAAAGGGTGAGACGCCGACGCTGTTCGCCGCGCACGCTGCCGCAGCTCGATTTCTTGGCGCCGCAGAGGTGCCAGAACCGGATGCATGCGGCGGATGCGAGGCCATTCTGTCAGCTCTTGTCTGTCAGCTCTTGCGCTTGACCGCTTCGTACGCGAGCCGCTTGAACTCGACCGCAAATGGGTGAGCAAAGCCCATCTCACGCTGCGCCATGATCAAGCCTGCGGTATTCTTTTTTGGCGAAATCCACCATTGCGTGCCTGCGCGTCCGCCCCAAAAGAGCTCGCCTCCCGCCTCCTGATGGTCGAAGGCAGAAGGCTTAAGGATCAGCGCTCCCGCGAGCCCGTGCGCCCGGCCTTGCAGTTCTCCGTAAGCGGGAAAGCGTATCCACACACCGTGCGCTAACTGGTTGGTCATCATCAGCTCGATCGTGTCCGGCTCGAGCAACGCCGGGCCGCCCGGAAGCAGGCTTCGAATGAGCGCCACCATGTCCGGCAAGGTCGAGACCAACCCGCTGCCGCCGCTCTGCCTCGGGACGGGACGCAAATAAGCTCCCGGATATGGCGCGTCGTCCGCGCGATTAAGTCCCGGCTTCATAGGGTCGATGGGGTCGGCCCCGGCATAGAAGGCGACGAGGCGATTGCGATCCGACGCCACAAATCCTGTGTCCACCATGCCGAGAGGCCCTAGAATTCGCGACTGAAGGAACGCATCGAAGCGCTGGCCGCTGATCACTTCGACGAGACGCGCCAAGACGTCGGTGGCCACCGAGTACTCCCATGACGTTCCGGGATGAAAGACCAGCGGCAGGTCGGCCAACACGTCCGTCATCTGCGCCAGCGTGGTGGCGGGATTGACAACTTTTCGTTCGTTGTAGGCGTTGAAAATCAACGTGCCCGGGTCAAGCAGACCGTAGCTCAGCCCCGAATTGTGACTCATCAGATGCCGAATGGTGATCGGCCTGACCGCAGGCTCGGTTTGGTCCAACGACGTCGCGTCGGGACGCAGCACACGGCGGTTCGCGAGCTGCGGAACGAACCGCTCGATCGGATCGTCAAGACGGAAGCGGCCTTCTTCGAATAGAAGAAGCGCGGCACAGGATGTGATCAGCTTCGTATTTGAAAAAACGCGAAATATGTGGTCGAGGCGCAATGGTATCTGCGCTTCCTTGTCGGCCCATCCAATGCATTTCACATCTACCAAATCTCTGCCGACGAGCACCGCGGAAGAGAATCCAGAAAGAAAATTGCCGTCGACGTAGCGCTGAATGGCAGTATGCGCCGGCCGAAAGTCGTACCCGGTGGCCGTGACTTTCATGTCTTCCATGACTCGCCCCTCGTGCACCGTCATAACACGCCCGACGCCAGGCCTATCAGTTCACGACTTAGTGGCAAGCGAGAACGGCAATTGGCTTCGGCTAACGGTCAGCCGATGTTCGCTTTGGGGCAGACTCGGTCATTCGGGATGTCGCCTCAATATCCGGTCTGCTTTCGCAGACGCTCGGTGGCGGCCGAGTCGAGCCGTCCATCCGCGTCGATGACCACCCCATAGTCGCGCCGCGCTTCCTGCGCGGTGATAAAGCCGTCGACCACGTCGTCAACGACGCGTTGCGGATCGCGCGTGCGTGGATCTCCGATGCCGCCGCCCCCCGGCAGCTCGAGGCGGATCGCGTCGCGCGGCGGCACGGTCTGCCGTCCTTTCGGCCGGATGGGCCGGCCGGAGCGCAGCGCCACCGTGCCGGACGCGCCCGCGCGGCCACCGTCGCGGCCGCGCGCAGGGTTGTGCACGCGCTCGAAATTGCATAGCAGCGCGACCGGCGCGGCGCCGGCGCCGCCGAGCTCGATCACCTGGCCGAGCCCACCGCGCAGCCTGCCGGCGCCGCCGGAGCCGTCGCGGAATTCGCGGCGATAGAACACGACCGGAGCCACGCTCTCGGTCGCTTCCACGGGAATCGTGCGCACGCCCGAGGGGAATGAAGTGGCGCTGAGCCCGTCCTTGGTGGGGCGCGCGCCCGCACCGCCGCAATGGAAGATCACGGTGCTGAATTCCGGCAGCGCGTTCGCGTCGGTGCCCTCCTCGACTTCATCGACCAGCGAGCCGCCGCCGAAGATCTGCGGATTCCACAGCGACGAGGCGCCTTCGGCCGGCACCGGCATGACCTGGTGCAGACAACCGAAGACGACGTCGGGCAGCATCTGGCCGACGGTGTGCCGCGCGGCGACCGGCCACGGCCGCTTGACGTTGAGCACGCAGCCTTCCGGCGCGCTCACGCTGATCGGGGCGAGCGAGCCGGCGTTGTTCGGCACCTCGGGCGCCACCAGGCATTTGACGCCGAACGCGGTGTAGGCGAGGCAATAGTTGTAGACGACGTTGATGCCATGCGAGGAGGCCGGCGAGGTGCCGTCGAAATCGACGTGGATGCCGTCATCGGAAATGGTCAAGGCGGCGTTGAGCACGAGCGGCTTCTCGCAGCCGTCCATCGTCAGGCTGTTGCGATAGGTGCCCTTCGGCAGCGCGCGGATGCGCTCAAGCGTCGCCTCGCGCGAGGATTCGATGATCGTATCACCGAGCCGGTCGAGGTTGGCGATCTCGAACTCGTCCATCATCTCGATCAGTCGGCGGCCGCCCTCGTCGTTGCATGCCGCGGCGCCGTAGATGTCACCTTCGACTTGTAGCGGCTCGCGCACGTTGGCACGCACCAGGCGCAGCAGATCCTCATTCATGCGGCCCGCGCGGGCGAGCGGCATGATCGGAATGGCGAGGCCCTCCTCGAACACCTGCCGTCCGTCCGGTCCCATCCCGAGCCCGCCAATATCGACGACGTGGATGGTGTTGGCGAACAGCCCGACAGGCTCGCCGCGGTAGAAGCTCGGCGTCACCACCGTAATGTCATGCAGATGGCCGGACGTCAGCCAGGGGTCATTGGTGATGTAGTGGTCGTCGGGCTTCATGGTCGCGAGCGGATAGACGTCGAGAAAATGTTTGACCGCGTTGGCCATGGAGTTCACGTGTCCCGGCGTGCCGGTGACCGCTTGCGCCAGCATGCGGCCGTGGCGGTCGAACACGCCCGCCGAAAGATCGCCGGCCTCGCGCACGGGGGTGCTGAACGCGGTACGCAGCATCGTCTGCGCCTGCTCTTCCACCACGGCAATCAGGCGGCTCCACATGATCTGGGTGTGGATCTGAGCAAGCGCCGCGTTGGGACGAGCGATCATGATTCAAGCCTCGTTGCGGGTGAGTTCAATATAGCCGAACCGGTCGATCCGTGCGTCGAAGCGCGGGCTGACGACGGTCGACGTCTCGTCCTCCGCGATCACGGCCGGGCCGCTGATGCACGCTCCCGGCGCGAGATCCGGCCGCCGATAAATGTCCACTTCCACGAATTCACCGCTATGCGGGTCGAAGATCGGCCGCCGCGAGGCCGGTTTTGGCTTGCTCGCGCGCGTGCGAGCGGGTGCGCCAAGCTGCCCTTCCGCCGGCGCCCTCACCGCGACCACCCAGCTCAGAATCTCGATCTCGACGCCCGGGATCGCTCGGCTATAGAGCCGCCGGTACGCTGCCTCAAACAGCTCGCGAATGGTCGATCGATCGGCAGCCGCGAGGTCGCGTACCGGAAGCGCGACTGCGATCTCGTGGCCCTGGCCGCGATAGCGCATGAAAGCGGAGCGCTGCTCAACCAGTTTGGCGGCGGGCGCGCCGCGCCGCACGATCGCTTCTGCTTCGGCGCGCATCTCTGCGAACAGGCGGTTGACCGATGCGGCCTCGAGGCTGCCGAGACGCATCAGCCTGCCGCGCACGGTCTCGTAGGCCACCGGGGCGCGCAGGAGGCCGACCGCCGAACCCACGCCCGCGTTGACCGGAACAAGGACTCGACTGATGCCCAGTTTCTCGGCGACACGCGCGGCGTGCAGCGGGGCGGCGCCACCGAAAGCGATCAGCGTGCGTGGGCGCAGGTCCTTCCCGCTCTCGATGGCATGCACGCGCGCCGCGTTCGCCATATTCTCGTCCACCATCTCGCTGATGCCGAGTGCCGCATGCTCGGTTGCAAGATTCAGCGCAGTTGCGATCTGCTCGGCAGTCGCGCGCTTGGCAGCAGCGGCATCAAGCGCGATCTTGCCGCCGGAGAAGGTCGTCGGATCGATCCGCCCAAGGACCACATCGGCATCGGTCACGGTCGGTTCTTTGCCGCCGCGGCCGTAGCACACCGGCCCCGGCTCGGAGCCGGCGCTGTCTGGACCGACGACGATCCGCCCGAGCGTGTCCACGCGCGCGATCGAGCCGCCACCGGCGCCGATCTCGACCATCTCGATCACCGGAATGCGCAGCGGCAGTCCGCTGCCCTTGAGGAAGCGGTAGATCCGCGCCACCTCGAAGGCGCGCGCGGTCTGCGGCTGCGCCTTGTCGATGAGGCAGATCTTCGCGGTCGTCCCGCCCATGTCGAAGGATACAACCTGATCGAGCCCGTGCTCACGCGCGATGCAAGCGGCGAAGATCGCGCCGCCCGCGGGCCCGGATTCGACCAGTCGGACCGGGAAGCGAATCGCGGTCTCGGTGGTCGTGATCCCGCCGCCCGAGGTCATCAGCAGGAGGGGACAGTGAAAGCCCGCGCGCAGGAGCTCGCGGGCGAGCTTCACGAGGTAGCGCCCGATGAGCGGTTGGAGATAGGCGTTCGCGCAGGCGGTGGAGAAGCGCTCGTATTCGCGCATCTCCGGCGAGACGTCGCAGGACAGCGTGACTGCGACCTGCGGCAACCGGCGCGCAATCGCATCGCCGACGCGGCGCTCGTGATCCGGGTTGGTGAAGCTGTGCAGCAGCCCAACCGCCACGGCCTCGACTTGTCGGGCCGCGAGCGTCTCGATCGCACGGGCGACGCTGGATTCATCGAGCGGGAGGAGCACCTCACCTTGCGCATCGATCCGCTCGCGGACGGGCAGGCGTAACCGGCGGGGAACGAGCGGCGGCGGCAGGTCGATGTTGACGTCGTATTGCTCGAAGCGGTTTTCGTGGCGGATCTCGACCACGTCGCGGAATCCTTCGGTGGTGAGAAGCGCGGTTCTGGCGCCTTTGCGCTCGATGAGCGCATTGGTGGCGAGCGTCGTCCCATGGATGATCACGCCGACCTCGCCGGGCTCGACGCCGGCCTCGGCCGTGACCGAGCGCAAAGCGGCGAGCACGCCGTCTTCCGGCGCGTGCGGCGTGGTCAGGATCTTGCCGGTAAACCGCCGCTCGCCGATTTCCAGCGCCACGTCGGTAAACGTGCCGCCGATGTCGACGCCGAGCCTGATTGTGGGGGAGGATGTCACGCGTGCACGCTCAAGCCGCTGTCCGGGAATGACAGTAACGTGAGCGACGCTTCAGGGCAAAGTGCCCCGCAGGCTGATTTCATTTCAGACGACGCGTCTTAGGTCGGCTCGTTGCGCAGGAACGCGGCGATGGTCGCGTCCGCCTTAAGCTTCGCCAAATCCTCCGCCGAGGGCAGTTGTGGCTTGTCGCGCGCCGCGTTCACCATGCAGAGGAAGCCGAGCGGCTCGCCCCTGGTGGCGCGGAACTGATGCCAGGTCATCGCCGGCACGGTCACGAGATCGCGGGTCTCGACCGGTCTGACCTCGTCCCCGACGAGGCAGTGGCCGCGCCCGCGCAAGATCAGCACCGCGTGCATGTGCTGGTGCCGCTCCAGGCTGGAGAAGCCGCCGGCCGCCATCTCGAAATAGCGCAGCTCGCTTTGGAGCTCCGGATCGCAAAACAGCACCTGCCGCGTGATCGATTTGAACAAGGCGCGGTCGTCTTCCTTGTACGGAAGCTCCTCGACCCCTTCCCAACGGTAATCCTTCGCCTTGCGGTGGATCGTTCGCTCGCCCGCGGCCATCATTCTACCCATACGCGTATCGGTGGACTTCGGCGACGAAGGCCGATGTCGCTTGGCGCAGATTTTCGCGCGCCTCGAGCAGCGCGCCGCCGATCAGCAACATGACCTCGGCCCCGTAGAAATCAAGCATCTCGCGCACGCGATCGGTGGTCATGCCGCCGGCCGGCATCGGCACGGCGGGGCGTAGCCCCTCGCGTTCGTCCAAGGTCGCGCGCGCGAGCGCACGGCACGTATCTGGGGAGTAGCCGAAGCGTCCGCCATAGTTCGGGAACACCACGGCATCGGCCCCGAGCACGCGGAACAGCCTGCCCAGCAGAAGCGCGGGAGCGATCCGCGCTGCTCCGGCCATGGTGGGGTGGGCAACGAAGGCGATGGCGGGGTTCTCGCGCACGAGCCGGTGGAAGTTCGAGAGACCCGCGATCATCGGCGCGACCATGACGGTGTCGACGCCGGCATCTTTGGCGAGCGCGATCTGCGCGCGCATGGCGTCGAGATCGCCCGAGAGACTCGGCACGTAGCGCGCCGCCCGGCCATGCGACTGCGCCACGTCCCGTAACGCAGCCGCGACCGCTTCGACGCGCGCCGCGAACGGGGAATAGGCCTGGTCGGCGAGCCCGTGGTCGTCCTTGATGTAGTCGACGCCGCCTTGGGCAAAGCTCCTGGCAAGCTCTGCGAGCCTTGCCGCAGGCGAGCCTTGCGGCTTGAGCGGCGAGCAGGTCAAAGCCCGCGCCGGCGCGCCGACGCGCCGCCGCAACGCGTGCAGCCCGTGGCGGGGGCCGCCGAAGACCGCGACCAGTTCTTTCGGAAACACGACATCGATGAGCACCACGTCCTCGTGCAGCGACGTGTTGCCGAACAGCATGTTGATGAGCTGCCCGGGGTCGTGTCCGACGGTCTCGAGCGCGAGCGAGACACGGACCTCGAACCGGCCGCTGTCCCGTTCCGTAATGCTCTCGACGCGGCCGACGATTTGCGAGCGCACGAAATCGTCCTCGATCGCCGAGACCGGCATCTCGACGCTTTGCTCGACCGCAATGGCGCGCGCGCGCGCCTCGATCGAGCGCGCCTCGCAGCGCACGAGGTAGACAGCCTGCAGACGCACGAATGCTCCTCGGCAAATCGCTGGCTCGAAAATACCGAGCGTGAGTCACGGTTCAACGAGACTGTACCGGCGCGACCATAAAGCGCGTTCGAAAAAACTGCGAGCGCGCTTTGTGGACGCGCTCGGCACCACCTCACCAGCGTTCGCTCACCGGCGCGCCGCCGAGCACCTCGATGATGCGCGCGCGCGTCGCGGCGGTGGTGTCGTTGGGCAGCGCATCGGGGGCAAAGAAGCCGTGCGCGATGATCTCGCCATTGGGGACCGGCGGCGCCGTCTGGCGGAACGCGCGCACGACGAAGAGCGCGACGTGATCGCGCCGGGAGGCCCGGTTGTTGAAGAAAATTCCATGCAGCCGCGGCGCCACCGTCATCTCGATGTTGCCCTCCTCGCGCAATTCCCGCGCGATGGCCTGGTTGAGCGTCTCGCCGGCCTCGACCCCGCCGCCCGGCAGGTGCCAGCCGCTGACATAGCTGTGCTTGACCAGGAAAATGCGCCCGTCCGCGTCGATCACCAGCGCGCGCACGCCGAGCGTCATGGCGCGCGCGAAGCGCCAATAGACGTGCAGCAGGCGCCGCAGCGCAGGCTCGAGCGCGCGGCGGGTCCCACTGAGGTTGAGGGGTTTCATGCTGCTGTCGCCGCCTCCTAGTGGGCCAATCGCGCCCGGCTTGTCAAAAGCACGATTTTGCTGTCTAGAAGGGTTCTAATATACGAAAATCTGCGGTGCGGGGTGCCCCGTGAAGCGCTTTGCCGAGCTCACCGAACAGGAAATCCTCGCGCTTGCCATCACCAACGAGGAGGAGGACAGCCGCATCTATCGCGGCTTTGCCGAAGGGCTGCGCGAGAAATATCCGGCCTCCGCCAAGGTCTTCGACGAGATGGCGGAGGAGGAGGTGCGCCACCGCACCATGCTGTTCGACCTCTACCGGACGAAATTCGGCGAATACCTGCCCCTAATCCGCCGCCAGGACGTCAAGGGCTTCATTCCGAAGAAGCCGCTCTGGCTCATGCACCCGCTCAACCTCGACGAGGTGCGCAAGTTCGCCGAGAACATGGAGTACGAGGCAGCGCGATTCTACCGCCGCGCCACCGAGACGAGCCGCGACACCTCGGTGCGCCAGCTTCTGGTCGAGCTCGCCGAGGCCGAGGTGGGGCACGAGAGCCTGGCCCACACGCTCGGCCAGCAAATCTTGACGCCCAGCGCGCGCGCCAAAGAGGACGAAACCGCGCGGCGCATGTTCGTGCTGCAATACGTGCAGCCGGGCCTCGCCGGCTTGATGGACGGCTCGGTCTCGACGCTGGCGCCGCTGTTTGCCGCCGCCTTCGCCACCCACAATACCTGGGAGACGTTCGTGGTCGGGCTCGCCGCATCGGTGGGCGCCGGCATCTCCATGGGCTTCGCCGAGGCGCTCTCCGACGACGGCTCGCTCACCGGGCGCGGGGCGCCGCTGGTGCGCGGCGTGGTCTGCGGGGTGATGACCGCGATCGGCGGCCTCGGCCACACGCTGCCCTATCTCATCCCCAATTTCTGGACCGCGACCGCCGTCGCCATCGCCGTGGTCGCGGTCGAGCTCGCGGCCATCTCCTACATCCGCCATCGCTTCATGGATACGCCGTTCCTCCAGGCGACGTTTCAAGTCGTCGTCGGCGGGGTGCTGGTATTCGTCGCGGGAATTTTGATCGGCAGTTCGTGACGCTCGCCCGTCGCGCCGAGATTTAGCGCCGTTCTTGCATGGAATGAATCAGCCACGCCACGGATCGCTCGAAGCTCCTCGCGACAGCCGCAATCATGGCGTCCTATGATGCGCCCCATGTTCGTCCTCGCGCATCTCTCGGACCCCCATCTCGGACCGCTGCCGACGCCCCGATTGGCCGAGCTCATGGGCAAACGCGCGACCGGCTTTCTCAACTGGCAGCGCAAGCGCGGGCTCATTCACCGCGCCGACCTGCTCGCGCGCATCGTGGCGGATCTCGAGGCCCAGGCGGCGGACCACATCGCCGTGACCGGCGATCTCGTCAACATCTCGCTCACGGGCGAATACGCACCGGCGCGCGCGTGGCTCGCGGCGCTCGGGCCGCCGCGCGACGTCACCTTGGTGCCGGGCAATCACGACGTCTACGTGCGCGCCGCCGCGCGCCATCCGCAGCTCTACTGGGGCGAATATATGCGCGGGGATGATGCGCCCGAGACGGCGTTTCCGTTCGTGCGCCGGCGCGGGCCGCTCGCCCTGATCGGATTGTCGACGGCGGCGCCCACGGCGCCCTTCCTGGCGACCGGGCGGCTCGGCCGCGAGCAGATCGCCCGACTGCCCGAGGCGCTCGACCGCAGCAACCGCGAGGGGCTTTTTCGCGTGGTGCTGATCCATCATCCGCCGATCAGCAAACCGGCGCGCTATCTCAAGCGGCTCCTCGACGGCGCCGACTTGCGCGCCGCGCTGGCGCGCCATGGGGCGGAGCTCGTCATCCACGGCCACGACCACGCGCATTCGCTCATCGAGCTCGAAGGACCGCAGCGCCGCATCCCGGTGGTCGGCGCGCCTTCGGCCTCCGAAGCGCGGGGCAAGCATTGCGCCGGCTACAATCTCTACCGCGTGGAAGGTGGCAGCGGCCAATGGCGTTGCGAAGCGATCTGGCGCTCGCTTGCGCGCGACGGCGACACGATGGTCGAGACCAAACGGATCGTGCTTGGTGATTAAGGCTTAGCGATTAAGGCTTGGGCCCGAAGATCAGCGCGGCGGCGATCAGGCTCGCGATGCCCACGAGCACGCCGAAGACAAAGGCCGTCAGCGCGCGGCGGCGGCGCTGGCGGCGCTCGGAACGCATCTCATGCTTGAGATCGCGCGCGCCGGGCGCCAAGCCGTCGGCGAGCGCGCGCTCGCGCTCGAGCAGGCGCTGCGCTAGATATTTGGTCACCGCGTGGACGATCTCGGGGACGTTGACCGATTCGGCGAGCACCTTGCGGCCGTAGCGCGTCTCCTGCAGGAACCGGTACACGCGTTTGTCGGGGCCCATGCCCACATGGGCGATGGCATCGATCCACAGCCGCGGCGTCTCGCCGCGGCTGATGCCGCGATCGAACAGATCGACCTCTTTGGGGACTTCCTCAAACAGCGGGTCGAGCGCCTCGTTCAAAAGCTCGAGCCGGGCGACCTCGGCGTCGTGGAGATCGACGACGACGGCGCTGCGCTCGGCCTGATCCACGCGCGCCTTGCGCAGCGCGTCCCGCAACCGCTGCGGCGGCTGCTCGCTCGGCCGCTCGGCGTCGGCGTCCTTGCGTTTACGACCCCACATAATGCGCAACCTAGCAATCGAGCGCGGCAAGGCAAGGGCGATGGGGGCGCCGGCAGAGGGATTATCTCGCGCGCGACCGTGACTAGACGCAGCGCCCGCCATCGACCTCGAGCACATTGCCGGTGAGGAAGGAGGCCTCGTCGGAGGCGAGGAATAGCGCCGCGTTGGCCACGTCGTCGATGGTTGCGAACCGACCGAGCGGCACGGTCGCCTTGAACTGGGCGCGCAGCTCGGGCGAATCCCCGCCCATGAAGGTCGGCAACAGCGGCGTCTCCGCCATTACCGGCGCGATCGCGCAGACGCGAATGCCGTCGGGCGCAAGCTCCGCCGCCATCGACTTGGACACGAGATTCACCGCCCCCTTGGAGGCGTTGTACCAGGTGAGCCCCGGCCGCGGCCGGATCCCGGCGGTCGAGCCGATATTGATGATCACGCCGGATTTTTCCTTGCGCATGCGCGGCACCACCGCGTGCGCGAACAGGAAGATCGATTTGACGTTGACGGCCATGAGCCGGTCGAACTCGGCCTCCTCCACCTCGAGCATAGGCCGCCGCAGGTGGCTCATGCCGGCGTTGTTGACGAGGATGTCGATTCTTCCGAAGGCATCGACCGTGGTTTTCACCGCGGCGTCGACGTCGGCGCGCTGAGAGACGTCGCAACGCACGGCGATCGCCGCGTTGCTGATCGACGCGGCGGCATGGCGCGCGGCCTCCCCATCGATATCGATGACGGCAACGCGCGCGCCCTCGCGCGCGAAGGTGGCGGCAATGCCCTTGCCGAAGCCCGATGCCGCGCCGGTGACGAGCGCAACCTTGTTGTCGAGACGCATGTTGTTTCCTTCCGATCAATGCCAAATCTGCTCTGGTGTCTCAGCAACACTGTCGTCCCCGCGCATAGCGCGTCGGAAGACGCGCGTAAACGCGCTTATGCTGGGGACCCATATTCCAGAGACGGTGGTTATGGGTTCCCGCTTGCGCGGGGACGACCGTGGAGTAAATGATCGCTCGGATGTACTCCGTAAGCGCGCGCCCAACCCAAGCCGTCTTCGGTCCTGGCGCGCGGACGGTATTCGCAACCGACCCATTTACCGTAGCCCAGGCGATCGAGCGCCGC
>JAFAHL010000550.1 GCA_019237215.1 Hyphomicrobiales bacterium
AGCCAAGCACCTCGTCGCCGGCATGTGCGAGACCGACTTCTCCGGCTATCCCGACTGCCGCGACGACACGGTCAAGGCCATGCAGTTGGCGCTCAACCTGGGGATGGAGCGCCGCTTCGTGATCCATACGCCGCTGATGTGGATCGACAAGGCCGCGACCTTCGCGCTGGCGCACGAGATCGGCGGAGACGCGTTGCTCGACGTGCTGGTCGAGGATACCCACACCTGCTATCTGGGCGACCGCTCGCAGCGGCACGACTGGGGCTACGGCTGCGGGACATGCCCGGCCTGCCGGTTGCGGGCCGACGGGTTCGCCAAATGGATGTCCACGCGATGATCGAGAGGAGGCGCCGCGACGAGGGGATCGTGTTTCTCGTGCTGTTCGCGCTCACCATTCCGGCGGCGAATTGGCTGATCGGGCACGCCGGTACGGTGTGCCAGCCGCAGGGACCTTGCCTCATTCCGGTGGCGCCGGGGCTGATGGCGCCCTCGGGCGTGACCATGGCCGGCGTTGCGCTGGTGCTGCGCGACCTCGTGCAGCGCCGGCTCGGGGTGGCGGCGTCCGCGCTCGCCATTCTCGCCGGCGCCGTGCTTTCGGCGTTGCTGGCGCCGCCCGCGCTCGTCATCGCTTCGGCGGCCGCGTTCCTGCTCTCGGAATTCGCCGATCTCGCGGTCTATACCCCGCTCGCGCGGCGCGGCCTCCTCGTTGCCGTCGTCGCGTCGGGCGTGGTGGGACTGGTCGTCGATTCCGTCGTGTTCCTGTGGCTCGCCTTCGGTTCGCTCGATTTCCTGCTCGGTCAGATCGTCGGCAAGGCGTGGATGGTGCTGTCGTCGATTCCGTGCGTGGTCTGGCTGCGGCGACGCGACGCGCGCCTGGGCATCGCGCCGGTCTGAACCGACGCACGCAGGCTTGCCAACGAGGTGCGCCAAAGAGGTGTTCCAAAAGAGGTGTGCTCATGAGTGCGGCCCTTTACGACACGCTGCGCGCGATCACCACCGCGACCATCACCACCATGCTGTTGAAAAAAGGCATCCGCCGTTGCTGGATGAGCGGACCGCAGCCGCTCGTCCCCGGCGGCGGGCGCCTGGTAGGTCCTGCGTTCACGCTGCGCTTCGTGCCGGTGCGCGAGGACCTCGCGACGCCGGAAAGCTGGGCGAAACCGATCTCGACGCGGGGCGCCATCGAGGAAATGCCGGCCGGCTGCATCGCCGTGGCCGATGCGATGGGCGTGACCTCGGCCGGCATTTTCGGTGACATCCTCACCATGCGCATGATGAAGCGCAACGTCACGGCGCTGGTGACCGACGGCGTGGTGCGCGACAAGGCGGGCGTGCTCGCCTCCAGGCTGCCGGTGTGGTGCGCGGGCACCGCCGCGCCGGCTTCCGTCAACGGGCTCACGTTCGTCGGCTGGCAGGAGCCGATCGGCTGCGGCGGCTGCGCCATCTTTCCCGGCGACGTCATCGTCTGCGACGACGACGGGGCGGTGGTGATCCCGCAGGACCTTCTCGCCTTCGTCGCCGAGGAGGGTGCCGAGCACGAGCGCATGGAAAGCTTCATCGTCGGCGAGGTCGAGCGCGGGGCCAAGCTTCCCGGCCTCTATCCCATGAACGCCGACACCAAGGCGCGCTACGAGGCGTGGAAGAAGAAGTGATTGGTGGATGTTCTTTCCCCTTTCCAAGATCCTCGGCTTCTTCGCCATCCCGTCCAATCTCGTCGTTTCGATCGGCATCCTCGGGCTGTTGCTGCTGCCGACGCGCTTTGCGCGCGCCGGGCGGGCGCTCGCCTTCGCGAGCCTCATCGCGCTCGCGATCCTCGGCCTCTCCCCGGTGGGCAACGCGCTGATCATACCGCTGGAGGACCGCTTCCCGCGCTGGGACGCAACGCGCGGAGCGCCCGACGGCATCATCGTGCTGGGCGGGGCGATCTCGCCCGACGTTTCCTCCGCACGCGACGAGGTCGCGCTCAACGAGGCGGCCGAACGCCTCACCGTGGCGGCCGAGTTGGCGCGGCGCTACCCCGACGCCCGCATCATGTTCTCGGGCGGCAGCGGCGCGCTCATCTACGACGAGGGCGCGGAGGCCCCCTTGGCGCTGCGCCTGCTGGAAAGCCTCGGCATCCCGCGCGCGCGCATCACGCTCGAGGATCGGTCTCGCAATACCGTCGAGAACGCGGTTTTTTCCAAGGCCATCGCCCAGCCCAAGCCGGGCGAACGCTGGCTGCTGGTGACGTCGGCCCATCACCTGCCGCGGGCGGTCGGCGTGTTCCGCAAGGCGGGCTTTCCGGTCGAAGCCTACCCGGTCGACTGGCGTACGCGCGGCCCTGAAGACGCGCTGCGCCCGTTCGCGAGCGTGGGCGATGGGCTGCGACGAACCGACACCGCCGTGCGCGAATGGGTCGGGCTTGCGGTCTATTGGCTCACGGGGCGCAGCTCGGAGCTCTTTCCGGCACCGACGC
>JAFAHL010000551.1 GCA_019237215.1 Hyphomicrobiales bacterium
CCCATATCGAGGCGTTCAGGCCGTCAGCCAGATGAAGCCGCCCATGGTGATGATCGAGGAGATCGTGCTGAAGAACAGAATCGAGGCCATTTCCTGCTCGGCGATCTGATACTGGACGGCGAGGATGACGGCGATCGAGGCTGTCGGGATGGCCAGCGTGACCACCGCCTCCTTCGTGATCTCCGTGTCCATATGGAGAACGAGCATCAGTGCCCATATCACGGCTGGTATCACGATATTGCGGGCGATGACGGCGATACCCACGGTGAGATTGAAAGCGACGCGGAACGAATACAGCACGATGCCCGAGGCAAATAAGGCGACGCCCCCGGTCGCGCCACCGAGCAGCCCTAGAGAGGCTTCTATCGATTCGGGGAAATGCAGGTTGAAGAGTATCAGCACCAAAGCGAGCAGCGGCGCCCATACCACCGGCTGGCGCAGTGCGTGAATGATATGCTCGCCAAGTGAGGGCTGCTTTGCGGTCGGTGCCGTGCCCTTTTGCGCCATGCCGACTGACACGAGCATGAGCGTCGCCGGAACCTGGATCAGGTTCATAACGAGGCCGGCGACCGAGATCGGAATAGCGCTGGAGTTACCGAACAGATGCCCCAGGACCGAAAAGCCGATAAAGGGCACCGCCGGACCGGCTATCGCCAGCGCCTCCAAAGAGGCCGTCACCAGATCCCGCCGGAAAAGATAATGCGAAATGAAGAAGACAGCTGCGTAGCCGCCGGCCATGCCCAAAAGGATCGCAAAAGCCAGAGGACCCTGAGAGAGAACCTGATCGCGCGACATCCCCACCATGCCGGCGAAAAGACTGAGCGGCAACGCATAGAGCATGACCATGCTGTTGAGAACGGTCGCTTTCCTGGCGTCGAAATCGCGGTGCCAGCCAGCAAGCAAACCAAGCATCAACGTTACGACGGTGGGAAGCAGCGCGCCGATGATCGTAGAGATCATGCAGCCTCCGCCCATCGTGAGCTAGATCCGTGCCGTATTGTCATATGAGCGGCGGCACCTCGGGAGAAATGGGAATCTCCAGCACCGTGGGCTTCGAATTGGTCCAAGCCGCCGCTGCAGCCTTTTTGATGGCGTCAATATTGTCGACGCGTGCAGCATCGCAGCCGTAGCCCTTTGCCAGAGAGACGGTGTCAATGCCTGGGAGATCGAGGCCGGGAACGCCCGGCGCATCCTCAAGCACCGCGAACGACTTGAGGATGCAGTACTCCGCGTTGCGCAGGACGATGATCAATATCGGCAAATGCAGTTGCGCCGCGGTCCAGATCGACTGAACCGAATATTGAAAGGATCCGTCACCGATGATCATGATTACCGGGCGGTTGCGACCCGTATCGCGCTCGCCGAGCGCGATGCCCACTGACGCTGGCAGGTTCCAGCCGAGCCCGCCGCTGGCGAATGTGAAAAAGGTGCCTGGTTCAGTGATCGGCCATGACCTGTGAAGGTCGCCGAGATTCGAAGGGGATTCCTCCACCAAGACGGCGTTCGCAGGCCGGATTTCGTTGAGAGCATCGAAGACTTGCGCGGCGGTCAGAAGGTTATCGTCTCTTTGGCTTGCCTGGCTCGGCGGATGCGGCGCCATGCGATGCGTCATCATCTCCCGCGCCTTCTCGGTTTTCGGCTTGAACCCACGGAGCAATTCCGTAAGGGCGGCGAGAGACAGGACGGCATCCCCCAACAGACTGTCGCCAACCGGGGCGCGCGCGGTCTCTGCCGGATCGTCGGAAATGTGCAGAAGACGCATCCCGTCCGGCAAGTACGGACCGGGCACATAGGGATAATAGCGGAAAACTGGCGCACCGATGACAAGCGCAACGTCGTGACCTTCAAGTTTTTTGCTGAGCGGCCCGATGGCGAACGGCAATCCGCCGGAATAGAGGGGATGGTTTTCCGGAAACGGCGCACGCTCGGAAGCGGGTGCCGCCCAGACCGGCGCGCCGAGCGCCTCTGCAAATGCAATGGCCTCGCTCCAGCCATTGCCCCGGTCGATGGCGGCCCCATAGATCAGGACGGGCGACAATGCTTCCGACAATGCTTTGGCGAATTCCGCCAAGCGGGCGCTGTCGGGGGCAAAGCGGCGGCTCACCGTTCGCACCACCGCCGGTCCAGCGCAGGGCTTCTCCCAGTCGTCGAGGGGAAGGGAAAGAAAGACAGGACCCGCAGGCGGCTGGAGAGCCGTAGCAATCGCACGCATAAAGGCAGCGGGCACATCCTCGGCTCTCACGGGTTCATAGGCCCACTTCACCCAAGGGCGAGGAAGCATCGTTGCTTCGACATTCGTCAGCCAAGGTTCCATCAGCAGCATCTCGCGCGTTTGCTGACCGGCGGTCACGATGAGAGGCGTCTTGTTCAGCGACGCCGTCATGAGATTGCCCAAGGTATTGCCCAATCCGGCTGCGGTGTGGACATTCACCAAGGCGGCCCGGCCCGTGGCCTGGGCAAAACCGTCGGCTATCCCGATCACCGACGCCTCTTGAAGAGCAAGCACGTAGCGGAAGTCTGCCGGGAAATTCTTGAGGAAGGTCTCCTCGGTCGAGCCGACATTGCCGAAGATCGTCGTCAGCCCGTACTCTCGCAAAAGCTGATAGGTGACATCCCGCACGCTCTGCATGTTTGCCATCCACCTTGTGAGCTAGATTCCACTTGGAGGGTCAAAACTTCACTTCAACCATATACCTTAAATGCTCGCTGCGTTCGCCAAGCGAAACACCGGCGGGGGGCTGTGGCGGGGGGCGGATCGCAACAACATCGCCTTGACGGCCGGCCGCGAGACAATGGGCCGAAAGCGGCTGCCGGCGAGGGCCTCGTGGCAATTATCGGCCGCCCTCGCCGTTTTCGGCGGAAGGGCCCGCCATCGCCGTTTCCGGCGATGGAGGCCTCGGCATCGCTGAACCCGGCGGTGCCGCCGTCGGCAGCATCGTCGTTTTTGGCGTGTGGATCCGCCAGGCCTCGTCAATGGCGGCAAGCAACGCCTGGCGCTCAAGCAACGGCAGACGGTGGAGCCGGGTCGTCCATCTCTGCTTCTTGCGCTTGATGCGCTCGCGCTCGCGGAAGCCGATGCCGAGATAGCGGTAGTCGTGCAGCGCAATCGGCTCCGGGAAATTGCACCACAGCCATTCGGTGCGAGGCCCGCCGTGGGTCATCGCCTGAAACCGGATGCTGTGCCAGGTCTGCAAGCGGTCGGCGTAAAGCTGCGACCAGTAGCCGGACAGCATCACCATGCAGGGCAGGACGGTGAGGATGTCGAGCAAGGCGCGATGCTCGGCCTCGTCGCCGAGTTCGTAAGTGTAGCGGGACCGGTCGCTGCTGCGGGTTTTGAACAGATAGGGCGGGTCGCAATAAACCAGCTCGGCGCCGGCGAAGGGATACCAGCGCAGAAAGCCGAGGGCGTCGCCTGTCTCGAACCGGAATCCGGCCTCGCCGTGGGTGGCGATGGCAGCTCGAGCTACGGCTTTGACGGCCTCGGGGTCTTTGTCGGTAAGCGTCGCGTTGGCCCCACCTTGCCGGGGGTTCAGCGGGTGGGATGATGGGGGCCTTGAACGGAGGCCCTGGCATGGACGGTTTGCCCAGTAGTTTGCAAACGGAACGCGACACTTTCCGACGCGTCGAAGTGATCACCGGGGTGGCGCGGCGTCGGCGCTGGACGGCGGCGGAGAAGGCGCGGATTGTCGCCGAGAGTTTCGCGCCGGGAGCGAGCGGGACCTCGGTGGCGCTGCACTACGGGCTGCACCGCAATCAGATTTTCGCGTGGCGGCGGCAATTTCGCGGGGTCGACAGGGGCAAGGCGACGCCAGTACCTCAGTTTGTCCCGGTGGCGCTTGCCGGCGAAGGCGGCGCGGGAGGGATCGAGCTAAGCTGCGCCGGGGTGACGATCCGGGTTGGCGCCGGCTTTGATGCCGGCGATCTGCGCCGGGTGCTGCAGGTAGTGCGGGAACTGCGATGATCTCGCCGCCAGCCGGAGTACGGATCATGGTGAGCAGCCGCCCGGTGGATTTCCGCAACGGCCTGGACGGGCTGGCAGCGATGGTGCAGCAGGCGCTGCACGAGAACCCGTTCGCCGGCGACATCTTTGTGTTTCGCTCGAAGCGCGCCGACCGGGTGAAGATCGTTTATTGGGACGGCACCGGGCTGTGCCTGTTCCACAAACGCCTGGAGCAGGGCCGCTTTGTCTGGCCGCCGCTTCACGACGGGACGATTCGCCTCAGTGCCGGCCAATTAGGGCTGTTGCTGGAGGGTCTGGAGTGGTCGCGGGTGCGGCCAAGGCCAGTGATTGCGCCAGCGGCGGCCGCCTGAGCGAAAGGTTCTGTTGGACTACCGATGGTCCCGGTAAAATTACCACATGCTGTCCGGCGCCGCGGTATCTCCACAAGATCCTGCCCAGCTGCAGGCCCGGCTGGCGGCGGTATTGACATTCCTCGAGGACCAGACCAGCACCGTCGCGCAACTGCGAGCGGAGCGCGACAGCCTGCGCGCCGAGCGCGACACCGTCCAGGCAGAGCGCGACACGGCGACTGCCGAGATCGACAAGCTGCGGCTGATGATCCGGCAACTGTTGCGGGCGCAATACGGGCGGCGCTCGGAGACGCTCGATCCGGATCAGCTGCAGCTGGGGCTCGAAGAGGTTGAGCAATCGCTCGCAACCGCGCAAGCGCCAGCAGCCGCAGCAGCCAAGACGCCCTGGCAACGCCAGCCGGCGCAACGCAACCGCGGTGCGCTTCCGCCGCATCTGCCGCGCTACGAGATTGTCGTCGATATCGACGACAAGAGCTGCCCGTGCTGCCGCGGACCGCTGCATGTGATCGGCGAAGACGTCTCGGAGATGCTCGATGTCGTGCCGGCGCAGTACCGGGTCCGGGTGATCAGGCGGCCGCGGTATGGCTGCCGCGGCTGCGAGGGTGCGGTAGTGCAGGCGCCGGCGCCGGAGCGGCCGCTGACCGGCGGCATCGCCACCGAGGCGGTGCTGGCGCAGGTATTGGTGGCGAAGTATTCCGAGCACCTGCCGCTCTACCGTCAAGCGCAAGTCTTCGCCCGGCACGGCATCGACCTCGACCGCTCGACTTTGGCGAACTGGGTCGGCCGGGCGTGTTGGTGGCTGCGGCCACTCGCGGTACTGTTGCTCGGCACGATCCTGTCGTCGCCGAAGATCTTTGCCGACGACACCCCGGTCCCGGTGCTCGACCCCGGCCGCGGCCGCACCAAGACCGGGCGGCTGTGGGCTTACGCCCGCGATGACCGGCCATGGCGGGGGCCAGAGCCGCCGGCCGTCGTTTACGTCTACAGCGAGAACCGGCAAGGGGTGCATCCCAGAAGTCACCTGGCCGAATTCGCCGGGGTTCTGCAAGTCGATGGCTACAGCGGCTTCGACCGGGTTGCCGGAGATCACCCAAAAGGCGCGGTCAAGCTGGCCTTCTGCTGGGCGCATGTGCGGCGCAAGTTCTACGACTTCCATCAGGGCACCGGCTCGCCGATCGCCGCCGAGGCGTTGCGGCGCATCGCCGAGATCTACGTCATCGAAGGACGCATCCGCGGCCGCCC
>JAFAHL010000645.1 GCA_019237215.1 Hyphomicrobiales bacterium
ACCCTGGCGGCGCGACGCGATGGGCAATCTTCTGGTGGAGCTTGGGCCGGAGCGCGCCGACAGAAGCCTGATGCTGATGGCCTATGCCATGACCCATCCCGCCAATCGCATGCCCGATCCCTATGCCGGCGAGCTGATCGAGGATGCGAGCGGGGCCTACGTGCGCGGCCGCGGCGTGTCGGAGCAGAAAGGCTCCTTGGCAGCGGCGCTCGCGGCGGTCAAGGCCGCGGCCGACCGCCTCCGCTTGCGCGGCCGTCTCATCTTTACCGTGAGCACGGCCGGCGAAACCGGACGGCACGACGCCGCGCTGAACGTCTGCGACGCGTTGGGTTTTACTCCGCGGCTTGCCGTCATCGTGATCGGCACCACGAGCCGCGTCGCGCTCGCCAACAAGGGCCGCATCGACGCCATCGTCACCGTGCGCGGCAAAGCCTCCCACAGCAGCACCCCCTGGGTCGGCGTGAATGCGATCGACGGCGCGCGCCGCGTGCTCGATCGCGTCATGGCCGTCGATGTGGGGGCGAGCAAGCATCCCGGCCTCGGCCAGGCGACGTTGACCCCGACCGCCGTGCGCTCGTGGCCGGAGGCGACGCACACCGTGCAGGACGAAGTCCGGCTGGTGTTCGACCGGCGCCTGTTACCGGGCGACGATCCGCAGGCCGCGTTTGCCGCCATCGCGGCGGCGGCGGACATCGGCGATCCTTGGCGGGTCAAGACCGAGCTCGGCCCGTTCATGTATCCCGCCGAGATCGCTCCCGATGGGGCGTTCATGCGCGCCGTCAACGGCGGATGCCGGCGCATGGGGTTGCCGCCGCCGCCGACCTTTCACAGCCACGGCGCGCTCGACGCCGGCTTTTTCTGCTTCAAGGGGGCCGAATCCGCGATGTGGGGGCCGGGCGCCATCGGACAATGGCACTCCGAAGACGAGCGCATTGCCGTCACCGATCTGATCACGGGCGCCGGCGCCTATCTCGGCATGATCGAGGATTACCTTTGCCAATGAATGCGCAGGAAAGCGTCCGCTGCATCGGTTACGCGATCCGACGCCAGTTGAGAAACGGCGCGCGCGGTTCGTTGCTACCATGAACAACGCCGATCTGATCATCGCAACGCTGAAGGCGAACGGGGTGACTCGCGGCTTCGGCATTCCGAGCGGCAACGTGCTGCCGCTGATGGAGGCGATGCGCCAGGGCGGGGTCGAATTCGTGCTCACCGCGCACGAAGGCTCCGCCGGCTTCGCCGCCGACGTCACCGGCCGCATGACCGGCGCGCCGGGACTTTGCATCGCGACGTTGGGGCCAGGCGCGACCAACCTCGCGACCGGCGTGGGCGGAGCCTTCCTCGATCGCTCGCCGCTGATCGCGATCACCTGCAATCTCAACACCGATCAGCTCGGCCGGCGCATCCAGATGTGGATCGACCACCATGCGCTGTTCAAGCCGATCACCAAAGCGACGCTCAAGCTCGAGCCGGGATGCGTGGCCGAGACGGTGACGCAAGCGATCGCGCTCGCGTTGAGCGAGCCGAAGGGGCCGGTGCATCTCGATCTGCCCGAAGACGTCGCGCTCGCCGCCACCAACGAAGAGCTCGCCGCGCCGGCGAAACCGGGAAAGCTCGCGGCCGCGCCCGACGCCGCGCTCGCTCGCGCGGCAGAACTGATCGCGGCGGCCAAGCGGCCGATCGCGGTCCTCGGCGCCACCGCGACGCGCGTCGCCGATCCGCAGCTGCTGCGCAACGTCATCGAACGCCACAACCTGCCGTTCGCCACCACGACCATGGCCAAGGGCATGATCGACGAGGATCATCCGCTCTCGCTCGGCTGCATCGATCGGGCCTGCAGGCAAGTCCAGCGCAAGTTCTTGCGCTCCACGGATCTCATCGTCGGTCTCGGCTACGACACGGTCGAGGTGGAATACGAAGCTTGGATCGGCGATCGCCCCCTGCTGCAGATCGATATCGAGCCGGTGGACGTCGCGCCTTCGGTCAAGCTCGTGCATCAGGTCAGCGGCGATTTCGATACCTCACTGGCGCGGCTACTCGCGTCGCCGCCGGCCGTCAACCAATGGAACGCTGCGACCCTGGCGGAACATCGGCACAGCTTTCACGCCGCGTTGCGTCCCACCGCTAACTCGTTCACCGCGCATGCCGCGATCGACGCGGTGCGCCGTGCATTGCCGCGCGAGGGGCTGCTTGCCTTCGACGTCGGCGCGCACACGCATCAGATCGCGAGCCAATGGAGCGCGCATGCGCCCAAGACCTTCCACATCACCAACGGCTGGTCGTCCATGGGCTTCGGCCTGCCGGGCGCGATCGCGGCGAAGCTCGCGCGTCCCGACCTGCCGGTGGTGTGCCTGTTGGGAGACGGCTGCTTCCAGATGACGTGCGGCGAGGTCGCGACCGCCAAGCGGCTCGGCATCACGCTTCCGGTCGTCGTGCTCGACGACCGCTGGCTCGCGCTCATCAAGGTAAAACAGATTCGGCGTCAGTTCCCGCTCTACGGCACCGAACTGCAGGCGGAAGCCTACCGCGAACCGCCGGCGCATTATTTCGGCGTGCCCGCGGTCGCCGCCAACAGTGCCGACGCGCTCGAGGCTGCGGTCAGGACGGCACTGGCGGCAAACGGCCCGACGGTGATCGAGACCGTGATCGATTCCGAGCACTACATCGACACGGTCTACGATTGAGTGCGTGCGGTGGGACGCATGATCCGTGATTAGTGTGCTGTCGCCCCCACGAGGGGCACCCCGCGACGCTTGCGTCGCGGGGACCCCGTTGCGGGGGTCCATATTCCAGAGCCGGTGCTTATGGGTCCCCGCTTTCGCGGGGACCACAATCCGATGGATCAATCGGATTCTGCATCAGCCGCCGAGATGTTGCGTGAAAAACTCGAGCGTCAGCGCCAGCGCGCGCTCCGCCTCCGGCTTCGCGTAGGTCTTGCCGCCGTAGCGCGCGAAGGCATGATCGGCACCGGGATATTTGTGGATCGTCACCAGCGGATTGGGTGACAGCCGCCGCTCCAGCAGCTCGTTCACCTCGGCCTGCACCCAGCGATCCTTCAGCGCGTGCAGCACGAACGGCCGGTGGAGGTTCTTGGTTTCGCGGATGTGGTGCTCGATATAGGTGCCGTAGTAGGCGACCGCGCAGCCGATGTCGGTGCGGCAGCACATGAGGTAGCAAAGCTTGCCGCCGAGGCAATAGCCGACCGCGCAGACCTTGCCGTTGCACTCCGGCAGCCGCTGCAGGAAATGCCACGTCTCCTCCATGTCGCGCACGGCAAGGTCGTAGTCGAAGTCGTAGTAGAGATCGAACGCCTTCTTTACGTGTTCGGGATCGTGGTCGGAGAGCTCGACGCCCGGCTCCTGTCGCCAGAACAGCCCGAGCGGTATAACTCAGGCTAACGACAAGCAACATTTTCCTTGCCGCGCGCTTGAAATCAGCGTAATCCTTTGCCCTAGCGTTCGCTGACGTTAGCGGGCGTGACCATGGCGGTTCATTAGCCGCCGGTTAGCCCGGGAGCGCCAAGATGCAGCGCCGCAGGCGCCTCGACGACAAGCAGATCGCCAGGCTGAAGGTGAGGCCCAAGCGGTACACCATGCCCGATCCGGAACTGCTCGGCGGATTCATCCGCGTCCAGCCGAGCGGCAGCAAGAGCTACGTCGCCGTCACCCGCGATCCTTTCGGCAAACAGGTTTGGACCACCGTGGGCTCGACCGATCACCTGCCGATCGAGAAAGCGCGCGAGCAGGCCCGCGCCATCATCGCCAACGTGAAGGGGGGCAGGCCTGCCGTGGAAGCGCCCCCGCCCGCGCCCGATTCGTTTGCGGTTGTGGCGGGCAACTGGATCAAGCGGCACGTGACCGCGAAGGGCCTGCGCTCGCAGGCGGAGATCGAGCGGTGCCTGGGCAAATACGTGCTGCCGCATTGGGGCGATCGCCCATTCGCCGAGATCAGGCGCAGCGATGTTGCCCGCCTCCTCGACCACATCGAGGACGAGCACGGCGCGCGCCAGGCCGACGCGGTGCTCACCATCATCCGGTCGATCGCGACATGGCACGCGGCCCGCGACGACAACTACGTCGTGCCGATCGTGAAGGGGATGAAGCGCTGCACCAACGGCTCCCGCACGCGCATCCTCGACGACGATGAGCTGCGACTGATCTGGAAGGCCGCCGAGGAGGGCGGCCAGTTCGGCAGCTTGGTGCAGCTCGCGCTGCTGACCGCGCAGCGGAAGGACAAGCTGCTCTCGATGCGCTGGTCCGACATCTCCGCCGAGGGCGTGTGGTCCATCCCGGCCGAGGACCGCGAGAAGGGCAACGCCGGCAATCTGGTGCTGCCCGAGCTGGCGCTGGCGATTCTGCGGCGCCAGCCGCGCATCCTCGGGACCGATCTCGTTTTCCCGCCGACCCGAGGCAAGCAGATGAGCAGCTCGCACGGCAAGCTCGTGCTCGAGGCCAAGCTGCCGAAAATGAAGCAATGGAGCGTGCATGATTTACGTCGCTCGGCGAGATCGTTGATGGCGCGGGCCGGCGTCAGCCCCGAGCACGCCGAGCGCGTTCTGGGGCACGTCATCGGCGGCGTGGAAGGCATCTATGATCGCCATTCCTATCGCGATGAGAAGCGCATCGCCTTGGAGAAGTTGGCCGCGCTGATCACCGAGATCATCAACCCGCAGATCATCAACCCGCCCGCCGACAAGCCCGCCGACAAGATCGTGTCGATGAGGGCCCGGGGGCGGTCGTGAAGACCGCGAAGGCCGAGTTGCAGCGGCGGAAGGCCGCGGCGGCTGAGCAGGACCAGCGGCGCGCGGAGATAGAAGCCAAGATCGCGCAGGGCCGCGTCAAGCTTATCGAGTGGGAGGAGGCGGTCGTCCGCACCCTTATGGGCGAGACGTTGCCCGATGATTGCCTCGTCGCCGCGCCGCCGTTCTCACCGGCGATGCAGTTTCTAATGGACAGGGTCCGCGACGTTCATGTCGACCAGTTCGATGCGGCGTGGCGGCGAGCGATGATAGACCTGCTCCAAAGCGACGTGCCCCTCGACAAGGGCGCGCGCGGGCACGTGGCCGGTGAACTATGGCGGCTCACCAACCCGGAGGCGGCGAAGAAAACCAAGCTGCGCGCGAAACTTGAGTTCATCGAGAGCCTGAGGGCGGAGGCGGCACGGCGCGGCGAGACGCTTGAGAAAGCCGACGATGAGATCGCCAAAAATCTCAAGCACAGCTCGGGCCCAGCGCTGCGCAGGTGGATGCAGAGGACTGCAAAGGTCCTTTGCGGCGAGGGTTAAGGCGGACAGATTGTCTGCGATAATGTCGCTCAGACCGCAAGCGGCGTTGACCTACATTCTCCAACGTCATTCACCGTTGGAGGATTCGCCGTGGAAGAGGTCAAGAAGACACTTGCGAAATATAAAAAGCGGATTCCGACGGAGGTCCAACCGTCCGGCCCCCCGTGCGGTGCTGCAAGCGCTGCAAGCGTCGACACCCGCAAGCGCACTAGCACCGTTCATCAGCGCCATGGCGACCGCAGCGGTGGTGGTGATGACGTCTCGGCCGATCTGAGGGAACGCACCTTCGCGGGCAACACCACCACCAGCTTCGTGCGCTTCAAACATTTGAAGGAGCGCGGGATCGTCCCTAACTGGCCGACGTTGGCCCGCTGGGTACGGGAGCGAGATTTCCCGCCCGGCCGGCTGCTCGGCCCAAACACTCGCGTATGGACCGAAACCGAAATCGAGGTCTGGATCAATTCGCGCCCGACCAGGCGTGAGGAGTTCGAGACGGCCGCTCGCGCCGCCACCGAAGCTTAAAGCCGAAGGCCGCGGGAGGGTTGCCATGAGGCAGCGTCTCGAAAACCGCCGCGCCTCGATCAGCTTCAACTTTGAGTGCGGCCGCTTCACCTACGTTGCAACCATCTCGTATTTCCCTGGCGGCGGCTTGGCTGAAATCTTCCTCGGGAACGGAAAGGCGGGGAGCGACAGCGACTCGGCGGCAAAGGATTCAGCCGTGGTCGCGTCGATCGGATTGCAGTTCGGCGTGCCACTCGATGTCATTCGCAAGGCGCTCCTGCGCGATTCGCGCGGCGTGGCCAGTTCGCCGCTCGGTTGCGTGCTCGACGCCATCGCCAAGCAGGGGAACAAGCGATGACAGAGCGCCTTACCCGGCATCTTCAGCGCGAAACGTTCCGAACATCGCGCCTGCTGGACTTCTGTAGCGAGAAAGAGCTGGCCGCGCAGACCGGGCACGCCCCGGCGCAGTGGCCGCTCGTGGCCTTGAAGGAGCTGGTCGACAACGCGCTCGACGCTTGCGAGGAGGCGGATATTGCCCCCGAGATCACCATCACCGTCGACAAGATCGGCATCACGGTGACGGACAACGGACCGGGCATTCCGGCGGAGACGGTGAATGGCGTGCTCGACTTCACCGTCAGGGTGTCGAGCCGCGAGGCGTATGTGTCGCCGACGCGCGGCGCGCAGGGGAACGCGCTCAAGACCATCGTCGCCATGCCGTTCGTGCTCGACGGTCGGCGCGGCCAGGTCGAGATCGAGGCGCGCTAGATCCAGGCCGATTGTCGTAATCTCGCTCATGGATGGCTCCCGTTCCTGGTGA
>JAFAHL010000660.1 GCA_019237215.1 Hyphomicrobiales bacterium
TTCAACCCGCAAACCCCCTCCACCCGTTTCAGGCCCAAAGCCGGAGACGATGCCGCGCGTCCGCGAGCAAGCGCGGTTCCAAAAAATCACCACAACGCGCCGCCGACCGACGCGGAAACGTCACGGCGCTGCATAACGCAGGCTAGCTACTTTCCGGCGCAAAATTGACGGCCGAAACCGCCTCGGTTTCGTAGCCCGGCGAGGTTGAAATCTGCAAGGGCGAACGGTTTTGGGCCTGACGGCGAAGCCGCCCAGGCAGCGATCAGCTTGCGAGCTTTTTGTGACGAATGGCCGTTGACAGGAAGCCGCGAATCAGTCTCATTTATAAGAATGAGACGAGAGCGAGTGGTCGCGGCCCGCGACAAGCTGCTGGCGGATCTGCCGGTGACCGCGGAGATTGTGCGCGGATCGTTGCTGGAGCGAACCGTGCGCAACCACGCACGCAGTTGCGCCAAATGCGCCAGCGGCGAAGGGCACCGGATGTCGGTGTTGACGGTGAGCTACCCCGGCGGGCGCACGCGGCAGTTCAGTCTGCGCGGCGAGACGGCGCCGCAGGTGCGCCGCTGGCTTGCGAACTATCAGCGGCTGAAGGAGTCCATCGAGGCGATTTGTGAGCTCAATCACGAGCTGCTGCGCCCGGATGACGCCGCCGCAGGGTCGCGGAGGAAACGCCTGTGATTGAGTTGCGGCGGGCTCAGCGCAGCTTCGGCGACGGACTGATCGCCGACGAAGTGAAGGACCTGCGCGAGGGGTGGATGAACCACGCCGATCGGCTGCTCGACGATGAAGCCATCGTCGCGGCGGTTTACGAAGCGCTGGGGCGCCGGCATCCGAAAAGCCGCAGTCGCGGTCGGCTGGGCGCGCCGGCCGACGTGGTCTTGCGCTTGCTGATTCTCAAGCACGTGCGCAACTGGAGCTACGCGGTTCTCGAGCGCGAAGTGCGCGCCAACCTGGTCTATCGCGACTTCACCCGCGTCGGCGGCGGCAAGATGCCTGACGCCAAGACGATCGGCCGTTGGGGATTGGCGGTCGGGCCGGAGACCGTCAAGCACGTGCACGAACGGCTCGTGCAAATGGCGCAGGCGGAAGGGATTGCGACCGGCCGGCGGATGCGCGTCGACACCACAGTGGTGGAGACCAATGTCCACTATCCGACCGATTCGAGCCTGCTTGGCGATGGCGTGCGGGTTCTCACGCGGGCAATGAAGAAGATCACCGCGATCGTCGGCGACGTCGGCGCGAAACTCCGCGACCGCAGCCGGACCGTCAAACTGCGCGTGCTCGACATTGCCCGATCGGCGCGCGCCAAGGGCCCGCAGAGCCAGGAGCGGCTGAAGCGGGGCTACGGCAGGCTGCTTGCCTCGACCAGTCGGGTGGTCGGCCAGGCGAAGCGGTTCGCCCGCGAGATCGCCGACGGGGTCAAACGGACGAACGGCATCGTAGAGCAGCTCGCGCTCGAAGGCCTGCGTCAACAAATCGAGGAGATGGCGCCGCGGGTCCGGCACGTGATGAAACAGGCTCGGGCGCGCGTCTTTGGCGGCGACCCGCGTGTCGAGGGAAAGCTTCTCAGCCTGTTCGAGCCGTCGACGGAGGTCATCCGCAAGGGCAAGGCGGCCAAGCCCAATGAGTTCGGCAAGATGGTCAAGCTGCAGGAGGCGGAGAACCAGATTGTTATCGACTATGAAGTCTACGACCGCCGCCCCAACGATGCCGACCTCTTGATCCCTGCGATCGAGACGCACCAGGCGCGGCTTGGGCGCGTGCCGTATCTTGTGGCCGCGGACGCAGCCTTCTATTCCGGTAGGAATGAAGCGGCTGCGAAGGCCAAGGGCGTCAAGAGAGTGTGCGTGCCCAATCGCTCCACCAAAAGCCCGGAGCGCAAACGCGAGCAGAAGAAGCGCTGGTTCCGCAACGGGCAGAAGTGGCGAACCGGATCGGAGGGGCGCATCAGCGTGGTGAAGCGGCGCCACGGGCTCGACCGCTGCCGGTACAAGGGCGACACCGGCATGCGGCGCTGGGTCGGGCTTGGCGTGATCGGCGACAATCTCGTCACCATCGGCAACGCCCTAGCGAAGACAACCAACCCATAACCGTCAGCTACGATCCACTCTCAAGCCCGCCAAGCCCAACTTGGCGGGCTTCGCTTTTGCCGCCCGCCGCGCCCTCCTCCGAAAACGGGAATTTTGCGCCGGAAAGTAGCTAGCTAGTGCCCGAGTTCCCGTCCATAAACATATGTTTTTGTTGCTGGAGTCCAGGCTGGATTGGTCCTGAAGGAGCGGTTTCCAACGCCACTTCAATCCGACTGGCGGTTGCGAGGGGTGATCCAGCCGCGAAGGGCTGAAAACCCCAATGAGAGATCGATCCCGTGACCAGCGGGCTTGCGAGCGCTCGGCGGAAGGAGAGAGTCAGGTCGGATGGAGCCGGGCAAAGAGGGCGAGGTTGTAAGCGACGACTGAGGACCAGACGTAGGCCCTGAAGTGGTCGAGCCCGCGCCAGAGGCAACGTGCGAGACCAAAGGCGCGCTTCAGACACGAGATGTCCGATTCGATGCCGGCTCGGAAGTTGCGCAGCTTGCGATAGACCCAGTTGCTCTTGACCATGTCCTTGATGCGCAGGCCGGCTTTCTTGTGGAAGGCCGCGTCGTGGACGCCG
>JAFAHL010000248.1 GCA_019237215.1 Hyphomicrobiales bacterium
TCGATCTTGTTGATGATCGATCGCCGCTCCCTGGTCAAATCCTCCCGTTCCCGGTGCGCGCGCCGCGCTTCCTCGTCGGCCTCGCTCGGGATCGGCACCATCGAACAGACCCGAGGCTCGACCCTTAGCCAAGCCATCAAAGTGCGCAGCAACATCTCGACGTCGATGATGTCGGTCTTTGCTCGCCGTGCCCGCCGATCCACCGGGAGGCTCGAGGGCTTCATGACGTGCGCCTCGATGACCCCGCGGGCAAGGAAACGCGCCAGCCAAAATCCGTCGCGCCCAGCCTCATGGGTCAGTATCACTCGAGCGATCTTCCGGCCGACTGATGCGCACCTGACCTTCAGACGCTCGACAAAAGAAACCAACCTCTCCCCGCAAGCGTCCAGCACATGCCTCGAATGCCGATCAACTCCAGGCAGTTGAACCGCCAGAACCCACTTCTTCTCGCTCAATTCCAGCGCGCCAATGATGGTGGAGTTGTAGTCGATAGCAGCCGCACGGGATCCCGAAAATTGAGACATCTGCCTTCTCCTTGAAAGTCGTTCGGCAGACCAGGATACCAACCTTGCCTGCCGATCGCCCTCATAGGATCTTCACCTTTTGCGACGTTCTAATTCGGGAACGAAGCGTTGGCGCGCCAGAGTTGGCCACTGGGCGCAACGCGCTGCATTAGCGTTACATAACGTCCTTATGTTGCACGAAAGTTTCACGGATACTTGTGACAGAGGGTCAGACCCTCGCGCCTAGGCGCTACGTCGCCACGCGGGGCCCGGCTCGGTCGCCGGCGGCGACGCGCGCGCGATACCGCGGTTTCCAGAAGAACTCCAGTCGCCTGAAGGTCAGAGCCCAGCGATCCGGCGTTATCGCATCGCCAGCATGCGATCCCGCGCTCGCAGAGCCGCAAAACGCGCGACCGGCGGCCCGCGCGCTCGCCCGTGTGGCGGCGGCTGGCGTCGGGACATGGGCGATGAGCGGGCTGACACTGAAGGGCGACGTCGAGAAGCTCGAGGCGCTGCTCGCGGCCAGAGCGGCAGCGGGCCGACACGGCGATCGGCTCCTTCGAAGCGCTGCTCAGGACGGAGAGCGAGAGAGCGGACAGGGCGATTCGCCGCCTTCGAGGCGCTGGCGCGGCAGTTGGAGGCGATGGCCGAGGCCAAGCGGTCGTCTTGGTGGCGCTGGCTGCGTTTCGCCGACTAAGACCGAAGTCGCAAGCTGTGACCCCGAAAAGCCCGGAAGGCCGCGCCCTGCGCCTGCAGGCGTCGGCGGGGCTACGTCCGATAAAGACCCAGAAACAGGTCTCCTATGGCGTTCCGCATTCGCAGCGTGAGCAAGCGCCGCCGCCGGTGCTCCTCACGGTCGTGAAGCATATGGCAACGCTGGCACAGGGCCTTCAGGTTTCGCAGCCGGTTGTTGGTGGGATCGTGGTCAAGGTGCGCGGCCGCCAGCACTATCCTGGTTGTGCGGACTGCAATGTCGTCGACAACGCGCCGAATAAGGCGGCGCCCGCGTCCATTGCGCCAGGTCCGTTCGTCGTCATCCCACCATCGACCATCGCCCAAATGCTGGACCTCACGGCCATGCGGCCTGCCGCACCTCTCGCAAACCTAAACTATAAAATTCCATATTACATAAGAGCCTCTTGCAGAACTCCTGAGCGAGGCGAATTTCCTGCGCCGGGTGGGGCGGATCCGACTGGGTCAGGCAGGAGCGGTCCTTAAGTCGACGGCGCGGATGATCTGATCGACGGCGAGCGCGACGATGCCGAACATGAGATGGCATTTGACCTTGAGTGCGCCGCGGACGCGGAGGAATCTTGCGCCGAACTCGTCTTTCAACCGCGCGTTGACGCGTTCGGCCATGGTGCGGAAATCGTAGATCAGGTCGTCGAAGTCGGGCATGTGGATGCGCTTCAAGCGCTCGACCTCGCGGCCCCACTCGGCCTTGGCTTCGTGGTCGGCGCGAAAGTTGCGGTCGACGATGGGGGCGTGGCCGAGCGCCCGGCTCTGGTCGTGGATCGCGGCGGCGTCGTAGGCGGCGTCCATGAGATCGTAGAGATAGGAGACGCGAGCGCTCGTCATGGTCATCAAGGGAATAGCGACCTGGCTGTCGTGGACGGAGGCCGAGGTCAGCACGCAGGAGACCGGGATTTGGCCGCAGGCCACGTCGATGTGGAGTTTGTACCCGGTCCAGGTCTCTTTGTAGCCTTTGCTGTTTTTCTTGCAGCCGACGTCGCAGGCGGTGGGCAGGTCGGCGAGCATCTGGCCGAGGCTCTGCGTGACCTGCCGCTCGAGGCGCGTCGGCTCCGGCTTCGGCCGCTGCTCGTCCTTGCGTGGCCGTCCGCGCTTAGGCGATGGCGAGGGATTGTCGGGCGCCGGCGGATCGTCTTTGCTGTCGTTGGCCTTGTTCTGGACCGGCTTCTCGCGCGCTTCGATCTCGGTGGCGTCGCGCGCGATCGCCCCGATGATGCGTCCCCCGAGGGCGCGCTCGATCAGCGCGGCGTGGACCTTGTCTGGCAGCTCGCCGCGCGCGAATTCGGCGAACGCCCGGGAGAACGTAGCTTCCGAGGGAACTTGCGAGCGTCGCTCCCACCCGAGGATGCGGCGCAGGGACTTGTCCACGGCGAGGCGCTCGATCAGGGCGCTGGTGGTGGGAATGCCCAGAACCGCCTTGGCCACGAAAGCTCGCGCGAGGGCGCGACGGTCCTCGGGCGGCCGGCCCGGCGACCGAGGCGGGTCGGGAACGAAGGCTTCGAGGCCGATCACGTCGAGGGTGGTGACGAGACGACCCAACGCTTCAGTGATCTGATCGATATCCTCATGCATCGAAGGGAACAAATAGCCCTGGATGTAGCTCCAGCGCCACTTCATCGCGTCGAGAGGGTCGTCAGTCATGACTACAGCCAAGGGTAAGGCGAATCACCTCAAATAATGCCAGTGCCAAACCGAGCACGCAATCCAATTTTATTGCGCTCTACCACTTGAATATGCCACGGAACTTTACAAATAATATCGCCACACTCAACTTAATTCTTGAATCGTTTTGCAAGAAGCTCACACAACTCGGTTTGGGCGGGGAACACCCGGCGCCGGAAAACGGCTTGCGCCAATGAAGTGCGGCGTGAAATAGGCGTGGCGCACCGCATGGACGCGATTGTACACTTGGTGAAATTTGTTTCATTCGTTGCTAGAAGAGCCTCGCCTGAAATCGCCCAAACGACTGATCGATCATCACGGAGGGTAGGAAACATGTGGCTATTCTCACGTATCGCGGGATTGATTGTTGGTGTGGCCCTGGTGGTTGCGCCGACTCACGCCTCCGAGCCGCTCAAAGCCGAAGTCATTCATTGGTGGACCTCCGGCGGCGAAGCCGCCGCGGTCAAAGTATTCGCCGACGCCTACGACAAGTCCGGCGGACGGTGGATTGACAGCGCCATCGCAGGCGGCGGCGGCGAAGCCGCCAGAACTGCGGGAATCAATCGCATCGTCGGCGGCAATCCGCCCACCATGATGCAGTTCAACACCGGCAAGCAGCTCGACGAGCTCGTCGCCAACGGCTATCTGGCGCCGCTCGACGACGCGGCTGCGGCGGGCAAGTGGGAGGCGATCCTGCCGAAAGCCATCGTTGACGCCTCGAAGCGCGACGGCCACTGGTACGCCCTGCCGATCAACATCCATGGAGCGAACTGGCTCTTCTACAACAGCAGGGTGTTCGCCGACGCGGGCGTGCCCGAGCCGAAGACCTGGAGTGACGTTCTTGCGGCCGGTCCCAAGTTGAAAGCCAAGGGCTACACTCCCTTCGCGCACGGCGGCCAAGCCTGGCAGGACCACCTCCTGTTCGACGCCGTTCTGCTCGGTGAAGGCGGACCGGACCTTTACCTCAAAGTCTACGGCAAGGACGCACAGGCGGCGATCGCCAGCCCGCAGTTCAAGCACGTGGCTGAAGTCTTCAAGCAGCTGCGCGACCTGATGGATCCCGGAATGCCCGGACGGAACTGGAACGATGCGACCGCAATGGTCGGCCGGCTTCCAGGTCATGGGCGATTGGGCGAAGGGTGAATTTCTCGCGGCGGGCCAGACTCCGGGGAAGGAGTATGGTTGCGCTGTCGTCGGCGCCGCCGGCGGTTACGTGATGGGCGGCGACGTGTTCGTGTTCCCCAAGCAGAAGGACCCGAACGCGACGGCTGCGCAGGCCAAGCTCGAGTCGTTGATGCTGACACCCGAGGTCCAGGTTGCCTTCAACGCCAAGAAGGGGTCCGTCCCTGTTCGCATGGACCTCGACGTCTCGTCGATGGATGAGTGCGCCCAGAAGGGCGTCGCGGCGCTTAAGGACCCGAAGAGGCAGATCCCCAGCCAGACTTACCTGATCTCACCTGACGAAAACGGCGCCCTCAACGACGTCATTACGCAGTACCTGAACACGCCTAGCGAAAGCGCAGACGATTTCGTCGCCAAGTTCGCAGCTGCCGTGAAGTCATCTGGCTGATCGACGCGGTTGGCGGCGGCCCAATGGCCGCCGCCGACGGACATGCGGGGCGGCGCATGGCCCAAGCGCAGCGCAAATCGGAGGTGCGGCCTCTATCACAGCCTTCGCGCGGTGCCCGCGTCTGGCGTCGTCAAGCGTCGCCCGCT
>JAFAHL010000322.1 GCA_019237215.1 Hyphomicrobiales bacterium
GCGCGGCAAGCCAAGAAGGAGATGGTGGAGGCGAACCTGCGCCTCGTCATCTCCATCGCCAAGAAATACACCAACCGCGGCCTGCAATTCCTCGACCTGATCCAGGAAGGCAATATCGGCCTGATGAAGGCGGTCGATAAGTTCGAGTATCGCCGCGGCTACAAGTTCTCGACCTACGCCACGTGGTGGATCCGGCAGGCGATCACGCGCTCGATCGCCGACCAGGCGCGCACCATCCGCATCCCCGTGCACATGATCGAGACCATCAACAAGATCGTGCGCACCTCGCGCCAGATGCTCAACGAGATCGGCCGCGAGCCCACGCCCGAGGAGCTTGCCGAGAAGCTCGGCATGCCGCTCGAGAAGGTGCGCAAGGTGCTCAAGATCGCCAAGGAGCCGCTGTCGCTGGAAACTCCGATCGGCGACGAGGAGGATTCCCACCTCGGCGATTTCATCGAGGACAAGAACGCGATCCTGCCGATCGACGCCGCGATTCAATCCAATTTGCGCGAAACCACGACGCGCGTGCTGGCGTCTTTGACGCCACGCGAAGAGCGCGTCCTGCGCATGCGCTTCGGCATCGGCATGAATACCGACCACACGCTGGAAGAGGTCGGCCAGCAATTCTCGGTGACGCGCGAGCGCATCCGCCAGATCGAGGCCAAGGCGCTGCGCAAGCTCAAGCACCCGAGCCGCAGCCGCAAGCTGCGCAGCTTCTTGGATAACTAGGGTTTCGGCGCTTTCAAAAAAATTTCGCCCGGCGGCGCCGGGCGAAACCATTCTCGATATCGAGGCGAGGCGGCTAGCGGCACCACCTGCGGGCAATGAGCGCCTGCAGCTTCGCGTCGGCTTCCGGATAGGAACGGGCGAAGGCGACTGACTGCCAGCCGGGACCCCAGGGGGCGTTAACGTCGTTGCGCCAAATCTTGCAGTCGCCGAGCAAGGACCAGCGCACCACAACCCACGGGGGCTGCACCACCCGGGCATCCGCCGTCGGGATCACGGCGAGGGCAAGCAAAAGCGTGGCGAGGGCAAGCGTTACGCGTTTCATCGAAAAATCTCCCGTGCATCATTGGAGGTCGTCGGGAAGCGAGGTCCACCGACGGCGGCGAGTATAGTTGGCCCGCCAGATTATGCCAGCGAGAATGGCGGGGATGACGTCGCCCGCGAGCGGTATTATCGAACGATTCCCACCCTCCGCGCGCTATATTCCTCGCGTTATCCCTGCGGCCGAAACCCGAAGGTCTGCTCGAACCGCTCGGCATAGGCCGGCCACACCTGCGGATTGACGATGCGGGGCGGGCGCTTGCCGTCGAGCGTCATGACCAGCTGCTCCGCGGCGATGCGGCCCATATTGGCGCGCGCCTCGCGCGTCATGCCCGCGGTATGGGGGCTCGCGACCACGTTGTCGAATTGCAGCAGCGGATGGTCGGCCGCCGGCGGCTCCTTGTCCCACACGTCGAGGCCGGCGCCGGCGATCTGTTTTGCGCGCAGCGCCTCGGCGAGCGCGCGCTCGTCATGGATGAAGCCGCGCGCGGTGGTGATGAAATAGGCGTGCGGCTGCATCAGCGCGAACTCGCGCGCGCCGATCATGCCGCGGGTTCCTTCGTCGAGCGGGCAGTTGATCGACACGAAGTCGGCGCGCCGCAACAGCTCGTCGAGCGTCACCTTGACCGCGCCGCGCGCGGCGATCGTCTGCTCGTCGAGATAGGGATCGCAGGCGATGACCTGCATGCCGAAGAGGCCGCGGCAGAGCTCGGCGACGCGGCGGCCGACATTGCCGATGCCGACGATGCCGATCGTGCGCCCCTTGACGTCATTGCCCATGAAGACGCTGCGGTCGAGCATCGTGCCGCGCCGCAAGGCATGGTTGGTCTGGATGAGCTGCTTCGAGAGCATCAGCACCATGGCGAGCACGTGCGTGGCCACCGCCTCGGCGTTGCCGCCGGTCTGGTTGACGACGAGCACGCCGGCGTCGGTGCAGTCCTTGACGTTGACGGTGTCGAAGCCGGCGCCGTTGGTGGAAACGATGAGCAGGTTCGGCATGCGCGCGAGCAAGTCACGCTGGACATGGAAGCGCGAATTGAGCTCGTCGCGCGCCGATCCGATCTGGTAGGCGTGCGCGGCTGCCATGATCGGCCGGGCAACCTCGTCGGCGGTTTCGTTCTCGAGCTTGTCGAGCCTGATCTCCGGCCGCTGCGCGATGATGTCGAGATAGCAGGGGTGCGCGACGTAGCGCACGTAGAATACGCGCTTCACGTTGTCCTTCATTTTTCTAAAAGTCCTCGGTCACTATGGGTTGGGTCATCGCGGCCGTGCTACGTTGAACTCATGCCTTTCGAACCGCGTCATGCCTGGGCTTGACCCGGGCATCCATCTTCTTGAGAAGAAGTCTTTACGAAGATGATGGATTGCCGGGTCATAAGCGCGTTTACGCGCGTCTTCAACGCGCTATGCCCGGCAATGACGGCGGTTGGACCAGAGCCAATGTCCGGTCTACGCGCGCTTGAGCGCCGGCATCACGTCCTTGGCAAACCAGATGAGTTGCTCCTTGAACTCCTTGGGCGGTAGGCCCTCGGCCCAGTGGATCATGAAGTTTTCGAGCCCGGGATATTTGTCCGCGACCGACTTGATGCCGTCGATGACGTGCGCCGGCGGACCGCAGAACCAGGCCTTTTGTGCGACCCCGTCGCGCAGCGAGGGCACGCCGGCGGGCGCGCCGGGCGTGCCCCAGGTGCGCCCGTGCTCGTCGGCGTAGCGCACGAACCCGAACGGCGCGAACCACTTGAAGCGCTCGTCGTGCGCGGGCTCGAGCCTGCGCATCGCTTCCGCTTCGCTGTCCGCGAGATAAATGCCGGCGCCCCAGATCATGTCCTCCCCGAGCAGCTTGGGCCGCCCATGCCGCTCGCACGCCGCGTGGTAGGCGCGCACGACGTCGTCCAAAATCTTTTGGCCGTTGAGCGTCACCATCGCCTTGAGGCCGTAGCGCGCCATCAGGTCGATGGTCTTGCCGCTGGCGATGGGCATCCAGATGTCGACCGGCAAGTGCTTGGGCCGCGGAACTACCGTGATGTCCTCGAGGCGATAGCCGCGGTAGTCGACCGGCGGCGGACACTCGTAGTACTTGCCCTTGTGATGGAAGGCGTCCTCGTTGAAGCACTTGAGCAGGAGCTCGAGTTGCTCCTCGAACAGCTCGCGATTGGCTTGCGCGTCGAGAAGCGGCGCGCCGAACGTTTCCACCTCGCGCGTGTGATAACCGCGCCCGATCCCCATGACGACGCGCCCATCGGTGACGATGTCGGCCATGGCGTAGTCTTCCGCCAGGCGGATCGGATGCCACATCGGCAGGATGTTGAAGGCGCAACCGAACTTCAGGCGCTCGGTCTGAGTGGCCAGCCATAATCCGAGTTGGATCAGGTTGGGCAGGCACTCGTAGCCCTCGCGCTGGAAGTGGTGCTCGGCCGTCCACAGCACGTCGTAGCCGAGACGATCCATGAGCTGCGCCACGTCGCGGGCGGTGGCGAAGGCTTCCCGCAGGCGTTCCGCGGAATAGCGCCGGTCGTTGGCCGGCGTGCCGGCGAGGCCGATGTTGTCGAGCTCGATCTGGCCGACATAGAGCACATGGAAGTTTTTGATCATGACTTTGATCCCCCGGACGATCTGATCACATCACGCCGCGCTCCGAGTTGGTGCAGAGCTGTGCCGCGAACTCGGTGTGCTCCCCTCCCCAACGAAACCCCGGCCTGCCGGGGTTTGGTCACTTCAAGATCTGCCGGGAGCGGGCAAGCCCGCAGCCGGCTGGGGAGGGGTTGGGGGTGGGGGTAGTGCGATTCTTTGCAGGTGGCACCACCATTATCCCGCCGCATCACCCCCCTCCCCAACCCTCCCCCAACGCAAGTCGGGCTTGCCCGACTTGCGCACGATAAGACGCGACCCGGGCAAGCCCGGGGCGCGTGGGGGAGGGAGCAGACCGAGTTTGCCGCTGGCGCTGATTCCATTTCACGGGCGCACACTAGTGCCGCCACTTGATCGAGCATCCCATGCTCGCGGTCTGCTCCCGCGGCCCGCGGCCGGTCTGCGCCACCTGCGTCATCGCCTCGAACAGCTCGCGGCGCGCGCCCGGCATGATGCTCATGCGCGAGGCATCGAGCCGGCCGCGATATTGCAGCGCGTCATCGGCGTTGAAGCCGAAGAAATCCGGAGTGCATTGCGCATCGTAGGCGCGCGCGACCTCCTGCGTCTCGTCGATCACGTAGGGAAACGTGAAGGCGTGCTCCTGCGCGAACTTTTTCATGTTCTCGAAGGAATCCTGCGGATACGATTGCGTGTCGTTCGGCATGATCGCGATCGTGCCGATGCCGATCGCCTTCAGCGCGTTTGCCTCCTCGACCAGGCGGCGGATGACGGCGCGCACGTAAGGACAGTGGTTGCAGATGAAGACCACCAGCGTGCCCTTCGTTCCGCGCACGTCGTCGAGCGTATAGAGCTTGCCGTCCACGCCTTTGAGCTCGAAATCGCGCGCCTTCCAGCCGAAGTTGCAGATGCTCGTTGCGGTGAGCGCCATCACGGCTTCTCCACGTGCGACGGGTCTATGCCAGCCCCTCGACGATCCGCATGTCGCGCTCGGCGGCCTTGCCGAACACTTTCAGCGCCGCCTGATAGCCCTCACTGTCATGGGCGGCCACGGCCTTTTCCACGCTGTCGAACTCGATCACGACCACGCGTTGGGCGACCCCCGCCTCGTATGCTTTGGCGGCATTGCCGCGGGCAAGAAAGCGCCCGCCGGCGGCGGCGAGCGCGGGACCCGCGAGCTTCGCGTAAGCCGTCAATGCATCCGGGTTCGAAATCGAGCGATAGAACGCGATCCAGTACGCCTTTGCCATTGCGATCTCCATCAGCGCCGACGTCCTTTCGCCGGGCGGTGCAAAGCTTAGCGGATCGCGCTCACGCTCACAAAGGGCGTCTCGACGTGGGGTCGATCGAGGCTGCTCGCGCCGTCAAGCGTTCGAGGGTTGGTCCAAATGCGCGCAATGTCCGACATCGAGCGCAGGCCGTTCCTCGCGGTTTCTTTTTGCGCCGGCCGCGCTACCATGCCGGCAACCGGCCTTACCCGGAGATCGGCCCATGAAAACGCTCACAACGCTCGCCGTCATCGGCGTCCTCGCCATCCTCGTCGCGATCGCCGCCGCGGTGTTTTTCTTCGGCGGCTTCTACAACGTTGCCGCGACGCAAGAGGATCCCGCGGTCGTCAACTGGGCGCTCGTCCATGTCCGCCAGGCCTCGATCGCGCGGCACGCGACCGACACCCCGCCGCTGTCGCTCGACGATGCCGCGGTCGTGCAGGAGGGCGCGCGCGCCTTCTCCGAGCGCGGCTGCGTCAACTGCCACGGCGCGCCGGGCGTGAATTGGGCCAAATTCTCCGAAGGCTTGCGTCCCGATCCGCCCGATCTCAAGGAGCTCGTCGACGAACGCAGGCCGCAAGATCTGTTCTGGGTGGTCAAGCACGGCATTCATATGACCGGCATGCCGAGCTTCGGTCTCGTCGAGGTGCCGGACCGGGAAATCTGGACCATCGTCGCCTTTCTCAAGAAGCTGCCGACCGTAACCGAGGAGGACTTCAAGGCTTGGTCGACGAAACCTTGAGGATGTCGGGCCGCCTGCCTATTTCTGATCGTTATCCCAAGCGTACTTCTGATGGCGCCGGCCGGCGTCAGGCGATCTCCACGATCTGCGCCTCTTTCTGCGCGACCTCGATCGTGTCCCCGACCTGTTTGCCGAACAGCGCGCGCGCCAGCGGCGAGACGTGCGAGAGCGTCCCGCGCGCGGGGTCGGCCTCGTCCTCGCCGAC
>JAFAHL010000077.1 GCA_019237215.1 Hyphomicrobiales bacterium
CTCCGGCCGCATCGCCGTCTTTTTACCGACGCTCGGCGGCCATATCGGCAACGTGACGGCCGGCCGCATGCGCGCGCTCGCGGTGTCGGGGCGCTCGCGCGCCGTGCAGCTTCCCGATGTCCCGACCTTCAACGAGCTCGGCGTCAAGTTCGTGGACGAGACCAGTTGGTACGCGCTGTTCGCGCCCAAGGGCACGCGGGAGGAGATCATCGCCAAGGTCAACGCCGACGTCGAAAGCATTCTGGCGATGCCGGACGTGAAGGAAAAAGGGCTCACGCTCGGCTATCGTTTCGTCGGCGGCGCGCCGGACAAGCTCGGTGCCTTTCTCAAGAGCGAGATCGCCAAGTGGGTCGAGGTCGCCCAAAGCGCCTCGCTGAAATGAGTCGTGAAGCGCTCTCCGATCAGAGCATGGTCGGTCATGACGCGACGCAGATATCCAGCTAGCGCCGTTCTACGACGAGATACACCAGCGCCTCGACATCGCCGTCCGCATTGTCAAAGAAATGAGACGCGTCGGCATAACAGCTGCAACTGTCGCCCGCCGCGAGCTTTACCGTTTCGCCGCCAACCGCAACCCCTAGCGCACCAGCGGCGACGTGAACGTGTTCGATCGTGCCCTTCGCGTGCGCGGTAAACGGCCCGACCGTGGTGTGCGGTGGAACCATATAGCGCAGAAATTCCACTTTGCTTCCGGTAATCGCGGGTCCGAAGTTTTGACGCGTCGCGCCAGTCGCGGGATCCACAGCGCGATGTCGCTCGGAACCTCGAACCACGCGGATGCGTCGGGACGTGGGCGTCGCTATGTCCACCAACGACGAGACCGGGACCTCAAGGGCGGCGGCAAGGACAGCCAAAGTCGCCACGGTCGGCGACTTGGCGCCGCGCTCGATGTCCGAGATCATCGATGCGGAAATTCTGCTGCGTGAGGCGAGCGCCCGCAGGGTCAGCTTGAGTTCCGCACGTCTCGCCTTCACCGCCCCACCGACACGCTTGGCCATTTTGTTTGCGATTGTGTTCGCGATAGTGGACATTATGTCCTCCATAGCGTATGATAATTCCCGCTCGTGAATCGGGCAATTCAGACTAGGCCATTTCGATCGATGGCGGGTCTGCGCACGGCCCAGCTTTGCGATCAAGCCTGGAGGAGGTTGACAATGGCCGGGACGGTGAATTGGCAAACCAGCGGCGTAAAGTTCGTCCGCGCTCGCTCAATACAGAGCGCGATGTCCGGACCGACGGGAATGGGACGAGCAACGGCTTTTGACTTCGCTGGTACCGGAGGGCGAGAAACTTGGATCGGTGCAGTCACTCTGCAGCCAGGGTCGAAGACTGGAGCGCATCATCATGGGCGCCACGAGGTTGCTGTCTATGTCGTGAAAGGACGCGGACAGATTCGCTGGGGAGAACGGCTCGAGTTTACATCGGAAGTCAACCCAGGTGACTTTGCATATTTTGCACCTTACGTGCCGCATCAGGAGCTCAATCTCAGCAACGACGCTACCCTTGATTTCGTCGTCGTGCGCAGCGACAACGAAAGAATCGCGATCGATCTCGACATCGTGCCTGCCGAACAATCGGGTAAGCCATAAACTTGAGCCGTGCAGCGCATTTATGCGTTCACGGTCTAATACCCCGCGGCGAGCGCGCCGCGGGTGCGGTTGTCGGCGGCGCCGAGCAGGCTTGCCGGCGTCACCAGAATCGAATTGGCCGAGGTCGGCGGCGATCCCTCGACCACGTCGTGGCCGCGCGCCTTGAGCGCGCTCACGAGATCGGGTGAAAACCCGCGCTCCACCATGACCTCGTCGGGCGACCATTGATGGTGGAGGCGCGGCTCGGCGATCGCGTCCGCGATCGACAGCTTGCGGTCGATGACGTTGACGATCACCTGCAGCACCGTGGTGATGATGCGGCTGCCGCCGGGCGAGCCGGTGACGAGAAACGGCTTGCCGTCCTTGAGCACGATGGTCGGCGTCATCGACGAGAGCGGGCGCTTGCCCGGTCCGGGTGCGTTGGCGTCGCCGCCGACGAGACCATAGGCATTGGGCGCGCCCGGCTTGGCGGCGAAGTCGTCGAGCTCGTTGTTGAGCAGGATGCCGGTGCCCTCGGCGACGAGCCCGAGGCCGTAGCTGAGGTTGAGCGTGGTGGTATTGGCGACCGCATTGCCGAAGCGATCGACCACCGAGAAGTGCGTGGTGTTGTCGCCCTCGCGCGCGGGCGCAAAAATCGAGCCGAAGCTCGCCGCCGCGCTGGCGTGGGCGGGATCGATGCGCGCGCGCAGCGATTCGGCGAAGCGCTTGGATGTGAGATAGGCCGGCGGCGTGACGCTCGCGGGATCGCCGAGAAATTTCGCGCGATCGAAATAGGCGCGCTTCATCGCTTCGACCATGAGATGGACGCGCGTCGCCGCGTCGACCTCGCCCAAACGGTAGCCTTCGAGAATGTTCAGCATCTCGACCAGCGCGACGCCGCCGGACGAGGACGGCGGCATCGAGACGATGCGATAGCCGCGATAGCTGCCGAAGGTGGGCGTGCGCTCGATCGGCCGGTAGCGCTCGAGATCCTCGCGCGTCATGATGCCGCCCGCCGTGCGGACGGCGGCGACGAGCTTGTCGGCGACGGCGCCGCGATAGAACCCGGGAGGCCCCTCGCGGGCGATCGCGGTCAACGTGTCGGCGAGGTCGCGCTGCAGCAATGTGGCGCCGGGGGAAAGCGGACGGCCGTCGGCGAAGAAAATCTTGGTGGTGGCGGGCCAGCGCGCCAAGCGCGATTGCGACCGCGGCAGCGAGTCCGCGATGTCGTTCTCGATCGGGATGCCGTCGCGCGCGAGCGCGATCGCCGGCGCGATCAGTTGGGCGAGCGTGAATTTGCCCGAGCCGTATTTCGCGTGCGCGAGCGCGAGCCCCGCGACCGTGCCGGGGACGCCGATGGCGAGCGCGGAGTCTTGCGATTTGCGCGGATCGGCTTCGCCCCGCTCGTCGAGGAAAATGTCGCGCGCGGTCGCCGCTGGCGCGGTCTCGCGATAGTCGATGGCGGTTGCGGCCTGGCCGCCGGCGAAGTGGATGAGCATGTAGCCGCCGCCGCCGATATTGCCGGCGCGCGGATAGGTCACCGCCAGCGCGAAGCCGGTCGCGACCGCGGCGTCGACGGCGTTGCCGCCTTGCTCGAGCA
>JAFAHL010000604.1 GCA_019237215.1 Hyphomicrobiales bacterium
GCTTGGCATCAAGGGCGATGAAATCGTCACCATCCGCGGGATCGCAGGCGATCTCAAGCCCCGGCAGCCTTTGATGGCCGAGATCAATTCGCCGCGTGGCGGAGTGAATAAGGTCCGGTTGCTCTCGCGCATCGATACGCTCGACGAACTCGAATATTTCCGAAACGGCGGCATCCTCAATTACGTCCTGCGGCAACTGGCTGCGTGAACAAAGCGCATGCGTTCCCGCCTTCCGACCGTACGCGCACAGGAGACCATCCGCTTGGTCTCTGAGAGTCCTGCTTGCATCGTGAGCGCCGGGCGCTTGCGCGATGCAGGCGCCGAGCAGCGCCGGGATGCCTGAATAGAAGGAATAGGTCATGGCTGAGACACGGTTCGCCCGCATACCCGCAACCCTGATCCCCGGCGACGGCATTGGACCGGAGATCACCGGGGCGGTCACCGCCATTCTCGACGCCGTAGGCTCGCCTTTCGAATGGGACGTGCAACAAGGTGGTATGGCCGGTATCGCCAAGGGCGGCGATCCCCTGCCAGCGTCCCTGATCGAGAGCATCCGGCGCACCAAGCTCGCGTTGAAGGGTCCGTTGACGACTCCGGTCGGTGGCGGTTTCCGCTCCGTGAACGTCCGCCTTCGCGAAGAGTTCGGGCTTTACGCCAACTTGCGTCCGGTGCGGACCATGATTCCAGGCGGTCGCTATGAGAACATCGACATCGTGCTGGTGCGCGAGAATCTGGAAGGGCTGTACGTCGCGTTCGAGCACTACATTCCGGTGGGGGATGATCCGCACGCGGTTTCGTTCTCGGCCGGGGTGAACACGCGGGCGGAAGGCAAGCGGATTGCGAGGTTCGCTTTCGACTACGCCGTTCGCCACGGGCGCAAGAAGGTCACCCTCGTGCACAAGGCCAATGTCCTCAAGGCGCTCACCGGACTTTTCTTGGAAGCCGGACGCGAGGTCGCTAAGGAATATGAAGGGCGCGTGCAGGTAGACGATCGCATCGTCGATGCCTGTGCCATGCAGCTCGTGATGAATCCATGGCAGTTCGACGTGATTGTCACGACCAACTTGTTCGGCGATATTCTATCTGACGAACTGGCAGGCCTCGTCGGCGGGCTGGGGATGGCTCCCGGCGCCAATATCGGCGAGAATGCCGCAATCTTCGAGGCGGTACATGGGTCCGCGCCGGACATTGCCGGGAAAGGCATTGCCAATCCGTTGGCGCTGCTGCTTGCGGCCTGCCTCATGCTCGATCATGTCGCTAAGCCCGATCTTGCCAGTCGCATACGCAAAGGCGTCGAAAGCGCACTGCGCGAAACGCAGGCGCGCACGCCGGACCTCGGCGGCAAGGCCTCAACCAAACAGTTCGTCGATGCGATTGTTCGCCATGTGGGTCACGCTTGATCTGGCGGAAGTTCGAGCATCAGAGAATCACGGCAGGGCGTCTCGACTGGGCACGATCTAAGCACGGCGAACCAAGCAATAGCGGGTGAGCAATGACGAAGGGTTCCGATCTTCTGGTGGCTGCGCTCGAGAATGAGGGGGTCGAGCGCATCTTCGGCATTCCCGGCGAAGAAAACCTGCATGTCGTCGAATCGCTGCGCAAGTCGAAGATCAAGCTGATCCTCACCCGGCACGAGCAGGCAGCAGCCTTCATGGCGGCAACGCACGGGCGTCTGACCGGCCGACCCGGCGTGTGCATCTCGACGCTCGGGCCCGGCGCCCTCAACCTTTCGACAGGCGCCGCCTATGCCCACCTCGGCGCGATGCCGATGATCCTGATCACGGGCCAGAAGGCGATCATGACGGCGAAACAGGCGCGCTTCCAGATCGTGGACGTCATCGCCGCCATGCGCCCGCTCACCAAAATGGCGCGCCAGATCATCAGCGCAGCCTCGATTCCCGCCATTGTTCGCGACTCCTTCCGCGTGGCCATGGAGGAACGGCCCGGGCCCGTGCACCTCGAGCTTCCCGAGGACGTGGCCGGCGAGCAAACACAGAACGCCGCCCTGATACCGCCGCACCCGATCGAACTCCCCGTTGCACCTCCAGCCGCGCTCGATCGCGCGGCCGAGATGATTCTCAAAGCACAGCGTCCGCTCATCATGCTCGGCGCCGCATCGAGCCGGCCCAAGCTGGTCGAGCCGCTGTCGAGCTTCGTGCGGCGCACGCGCATTCCCTTCTTCAACACGCAGATGGGAAAGGGCTCGGTTACCGGCGGCTCCAATCTTTATGTAGGGACGGCGGCTCTTTCATCCGGGGACTATGTGCACAGTGCGATCGACCATGCCGACCTCATCGTCGCGATCGGGCACGACACGGTGGAGAAGCCGCCGTTCCTGATGGGCCCGAAGGGGCCGATCGTCATTCATGTGGGTTGCACCTCGGCCAACGTGGAGCAGGTTTATTTTCCCCATGCGGAGGTGATCGGGGACGTGGGCGCGAGCCTTGCGCTTCTGGCCGACCGCATCGAAGGCAAGCTGCGCCCCGACCCCGCCTTTCTCGGTCTGCGCGGCAAGATCTTGGAGCGCATCACACAGCGCGCCGAGGACGGCGGCTTTCCCGTCATTCCACAGCGCATCGTGCATGACGTGCGCCAGGTCATGCCGGAGGATGGGATGGTGTGCCTCGACAACGGCATGTACAAAATCTGGTTTGCCCGCAATTACCGCACCCATGTCGCCAACACGCTGCTGCTCGACAACGCGTTGGCCACCATGGGGGCCGGATTGCCTTCGGCGATCATGGCGGCGCTCCTTTACCCGCGACGTCGCGTGCTGGCGGTGTGCGGGGACGGCGGCTTCATGATGAATTCGCAGGAGATAGAAACGGCCGTCCGACTCGGGCTCAACCTGGTCGTTCTCATTCTCGAAGACTCCGCCTATGGAATGATCCGATGGAAGCAGGCGGTCGATAAATTTCCGGACTGGGGTCTCACCTTCAGCAATCC
>JAFAHL010000201.1 GCA_019237215.1 Hyphomicrobiales bacterium
GCCGGCGTCCAGTTCCCGCCGGTCCACCTGAACGGCCAGACGTTCCTGCCGGGGCAGGCGAATAACTTCTACATCTTCCCGGCGGTCGGCATGGCCATCTACGCGACCGTCACGAAGCGCGTCACCGATGACATGTTCATCGAGGCCGCCAAGGCGGTCGCCGACCAGGTGCCAAGCGATTTGTTGAACCAGGGCCTCCTCTACCCGCTGCAGTCGAACATCCTCGAGACCGAGATCAAGACCGCCGCCCGGGTCGCCAAGCTCGTGTTCGACAAGGGCCTCGCGCGGGTCGACCGCCCCGCCGACATGGAGGCGTTCATCCGCGCCCATGTCTACAAGCCCGAGTACAAGACGCTCGTTTGACGAGAAGACGAGGCTGAGTTTTCGGACGAAGCGCAAACCGCATCCCAACCTGGACAGCGCAGAACCGCGGCGCTGTCCAGGTCCCATTCGAATGAGTCGACCATAGCGCTTGCGGCCTCACGTCTCGGCGCCGGCAATCGCTCTCATCGAGTAGAGCCGGAATAGCCGTCATCAACGAGCTACCCAAGTGAGGACTGCATGGAAGAGGAAAACCATCGTGCAAAGGCCATGACTCGACGGACAGCACTGGCTGTTGGCGCTGCAGCCGCAGCAACGAGTTTTCCCGCGCAGGCGCAGCAGGCAGAGCCATCGGACCAGGCAAGCGAACCGGATTTCGCCGAGCTCGAGCCGATCCAGTCGGCGGCCAATTCGAGGCCCGGTCCGCGAACCGTGCCGGGCCGCGCGATTCCGGTGCCGACCGACGTCAGTCCCGAATTGCAGAGCGTGATCGCGGCGCCCTACCGGTCTCCGGCATGGAGCCTGGACCCGAAGACGCCGGTGGAATGGAAGGAGGCAGTGGCGAAACTCGCCGCCGAGACAGCGGCGACCATCCCGCCTTTGCGCGAGAAGCTCGGCGTGATCAGCAAGGAGACCATGATCGGCGGCGTGCACGCCTATATCGTTGAACCCAAGCACATCCCACCGCAGAACCAGAACCGCCTCTTGTTTCACATCCATGGTGGCGGCTACGTGTACAACCCGGGCGAGGCTGGGACCCAGGAAGCCGTGCTGATGGCGGGCCGCGGCAAGTTCAGGGTGATCTCGATCGATTACCGCATGCCGCCCGATTATCCGTACCCGGCCGCCACGGACGATTTGATCGCGGCGTGGCAGGGGGCGGTGACGATGGCGAAGCCGGAGAATATCGGCGTGTTCGGGACCTCGGCCGGCGGCGCGTTGACGCTGGCGCTGGTGTTGCGCGCGAAGGCGGAGGGGCTGCCGATACCCGCGGCGATCGCGCCGGGCACGCCCGCTGCGGACATGACCGAGACCGGCGACAGCTACAGAACCAATGAGTGGCTGGACAATGTCCTGGTCAGCTACAACGGCTATGTCACTCATGCCGCGCAGCTCTACGCCAACGGCCACGACATGAAGGATCCGCAATTGTCGCCGATCAACGGCGATTTTCATGGGTTTCCGCCGGCGATCCTGACCACCGGCACGCGCGATCTGTTCCTGAGCAACACCGTGCGGACGCACCGCAAGCTGCGCCGGGCGGGGGTGGAGGCGGAGCTGCAAGTGTTCGAGGGCGTCTCGCACGCGCAATATCAGCTCGACCCCGACACGCCCGAGTCGAAGGAGGCGTTCGAGGAGATCGCGCGCTTCTTCGACGCGCGTCTGGGGACGTGAGCGGCGGGCGTCCGTGACAGCGCCGTAGCGGTCGCTTTCCCATGATCGGCATCCTGATCAACGCCCTCGCGATGGATCCGCGACGTCGACAACCGTCACGTCGCCGAGCTCAATGCGCTGGTGATGGACTTCGCCTTGCCCGCCTCGCTCTTCGTGGCGATGGCGAGGACGCCAAGCCGGGTCCTGCTTTCGCAATGGCCGCTCTTTGTGACGTTTCTCGTCGCCTATCTGCTCCTGTACGCGGTCGCCTACGCCATGCAGCGTCGTCTCTTCCGTCTGCCGTCCGGAGACGCGGCGATCCAAGCCTTGACCATCGCCTTCCCAAATAACGCGGCGGCGGGACTGCCGCTGATCGCAGCCGTGTTCGGCCCCGGGGAAATCGTTCCTGTCGCCCTGTCCATTGCCGTGGGATCGATTTTCTTGTCGCCGCTGACGCTCGGAATCCTCGAGGCGAACAAGGCGGCGGCCTTGGGCGGCAAAGGCGTGGGCGCCATCGCGCCGGCAATCGGGCATTCCTTCCTGAAGCCTGTCGTCCTGGCCCCGATCGTTGGCGTCATTTTCTCGCTCGGGGGAATTCCGCTCGCGCCCGCCCTTTTGCAATCCCTTCAGCTGATCGGCCAGGCGGCCGGAGGCGTGGCGCTTTTTGTGACGGGCGTGATTCTCTCCGCCCAGAGCCTCCTCCTCAGTCGCAATGTCATCAGTGGAGCGATTCTCAAGAACGTCGCGCATCCGCTGATCGGCTACGCCCTCATTCTCGTCTTGCCGATGAGCCACGAGACCGCGCGCGCGGCAATCTTGCTGCTGGCTTTGCCGTCCGGATTCTTCGGCGTCCTGTTCGGTCTCAGATACGGCAAGGACTCGCGCGAAGCCGGATCGACGCTGATCGTCAGCTCGCTCGCCAGCATCGTGACGCTGGCGATTGCGCTCGTGCTCACGGCGGGTTGGTAGCGTCTTGGAGAGCCCGGTCGCGATGCGATGACAATTTCCTAAACCTCCGA
>JAFAHL010000583.1 GCA_019237215.1 Hyphomicrobiales bacterium
GTGTTGCAGAATTCGCAGGTGACCGTGATCTTCCCGTTCTCGACCATGTGGTCGCGGTCGTCCTGGGAAAAACTGCGGAGCATTCGCTCGACCCGCTCGCGCGAACACGAGCATTGCGCGTGCAAGTCCCGGCTACGGAAGACGCGCACGCCGCGCTGATGAAACAGCCGATAGAGAAGTCGCTCGGCCGATACGTTGGAATCGAGTAATTCGACGTCCTCGACGCTCGCCACGAGAGCGCGGCCCTCCACCCACGCGTCGTCCTCGGGCGGCACATGGACCTCGACCCCCTCCGGCACGTCGCCGGGATCGAGGTCTCGCCGCGAGCGTTCTGGCGACTGGGGCAGGAATTGCAGCAAAAGGCCGCCGGCTCTCCAGCGATGACGCGCGCCGTCCGCGCCCGCCCGCAGTTCCTCCGCCACCGCCAAGCGCACGCGCGTGGGGATCTGCTCGGAGCGCAGAAAATACTCGTGCGCCGCGTGCTCGAGCCCCTTGCCCTCGAGCGCGACAATGCCTTGGTAGCGGGCGGTGTCCGGTCCCTGGTCGATGGTCATGGCGAGATGGCCACGGCCCAGCAACGCGCCCGCGTCGGCTGCTCCCGCTGCAATGGCGGCCGCGACGCGGGCGGCGTCGAAACGGGCGCAGGCGCGCACTTTGCCAGGCGTGGTGTAGTCGATGACCAGCATACGCACCGGTCCATCGCTCTGGGTTTGGAGGATGAAGCGGCCTTGGAATTTGAGCGTCGAGCCGAGCAGCACCGCAAGCACGATCGCCTCGCCCAAAAGCTTGGCCACCGGCGTCGGATAACGGTGGCGCGAAAGAATCGTGTCGATCGCCGGACCGAAGCGCACGACGCGCCCCCGCAGATCGAGCGCCTCGACCTGGAAGGGCAAGATCGTGTCATCCGCGGAGGTCGCCGCCGGCGCGCGTGCTGGAATTTCGATGCGGGGATCGGACATGATGCCTGAATATAGGGTGTGATCGGCAAAAAAGCGGCTTCCCCCGGTTTCAGCGGTAGGCCGCGTGCGCGCCGCGGGCATTCAGCGTGCGTTCAAGCACCAGGCCAGAATGCCTTTTTGTGCGTGCAGGCGGTTCTCGGCCTCGTCGAACACGACCGATTGCGGCCCGTCGATCACCTCGTCCGTGACCTCGTTGCCGCGATGGGCCGGCAGGCAGTGCATGAACACTGCGCCCCGGTTCGCCCGCGCCATCAACCGGGCGTTGACCTGATAGCGCTTGAGCAGGTTGTGGCGGCGTTGGTCGTCCTTATCCCCCATCGAGACCCAGGTATCCGTGACCACGCAGTCGGAGCCTTTCACCGCCTCCTCCGGATCGGTGCCGATGTGGATCGCGGCGGCTGAACTCTTGACCCAGTCGAGCAGCCACTTCTTCGGCGCGAGCTCGGGCGGGGTTGCCACCTGCAGGCGGAAATCGAAACGCTCGGCGGCGTGCATCCAAGAGGCGAGCACATTGTTGGCATCGCCGGTCCAGGCAACGGTTTTGCCGCGGATCGGCCCGCGGTGTTCCTCGAAGGTCATGACGTCGGCAAGCACCTGGCAGGGATGCGAGCGGCGGGTCAGGCCATTGATGACCGGCACGGTGGCATGACGCGCGAGCTCGGTCAGCGTGTCGTGGTCGAGCGTGCGGATCACGATGATGTCGACGTAACGCGAGAGAACCCGAGCCGTGTCGGCAATGGTCTCGCCGCGGCCGAGCTGCATCTCCTGGCCGGTCAGCAGGATGGCAGCGCCCCCGAGCTGGCGCATGGCGACGTCGAAGGACACGCGCGTGCGGGTCGAAGGTTTGTCGAAGATCATGGCGAGCGTGCGGCCATCGAGCGGCCGCGGATCGCGCTCGCGCCGCGCCTTCATGGCGCGGCTGGCCTCGATCATCCCGCGCAGCTCCTGCGGAGGGACGTCGATGAGGTCGAGAAAGTGGCGCTTGCCGTTCGCGCTCATCCGGCAGCCCCCCGCTTTTGCGATCTTTCCTGCCGTTGGGCAATGCGGGCGCAGGCGCGCTCGATGCGCCTGACCGCTTCGGCGATTTCGTCCTCGCTCACGATCAGCGGCGGCAACAGCCGCACCACGTTGTCACCGGCAGCGGCGGTGATCATCTTCTCCGCCCGCAGCTCGTCGACGAATTCGGCGCTCGGCACCACCGCGCGCAGGCCGACGAGGAGCCCTTCGCCGCGCAGCTCGGCGATAACCATGGGATAGCGGTCCCTGATCTCTGCGAGCCTTTGTTTGAGCAGGAGCGAAACGCGGCGCACATGCTCGAGGAAGCCATCGGCGAGCATCACGTCGAGCAGCGCGCCGGCCGCGGCCATCGCCAATGGATTGCCGCCAAAGGTCGAGCCGTGCGTGCCGGTGGTCATGCCCTTCGCGGCCTCAGCGGTGGCGAGGCAGGCCCCGACGGGGAAGCCGCCACCCAGCGCCTTGGCAAGCGCCATGATGTCGGGGGTGACGCCGCAGCGCTGATAGGCGAAGAGTTCCCCTGTGCGCCCGAGCCCGGTCTGCACCTCGTCGAACACCAACAGCAGGCCGTTCTCGTCGCTCAGCCGCCGCAGCGCCCGCAGGAATTCGGGCGGCACCACGCGCACGCCGCCCTCCCCCATGATCGGCTCGATCATGATCGCGGCAGTCTCGGGCCCGACCGCACGCTTGGTCGCGTCGAGATCGGCGAACGCCATCTGGTCGAAACCTTCGACCACCGGCCCGAAGCCGTCGAGATACTTTTTCTGGCCCCCGGCCGCCAGCGTGGCGAGCGTGCGCCCGTGGAAGGCACCCTCGAAAGTGATGATGCGGTAGCGTTCCGGCCGCCCGCTCGCCGATTGGTATTTGCGCGCCATTTTGATCGCGCATTCCATCGCCTCGGCGCCGGAATTGCCGAAGAACACCACGTCCGCGAAGCTCGCCGCGCACAGCCGCTCGGCGAGGCGCTCGCTCTCGGGAATGCGGTAGAGATTGGAAACATGCCAGACCTTGCTGGCCTGCCGGGTGATCGCATCGACCAGGTGCGGATGGGCATGGCCCAGCGCGTTGACCGCCACGCCCGAGGTAAAATCGAGGTAACGGTCGCCGTTGGTCGCCACCAACCACGCGCCCTCGCCGCGCTCGAAGGCAAGATCGACGCGCGCGTAGGTCGGCAGCAAATGCGATGTCTGGGCGCTACTCATCGCCAAGCCGACAATCCGTGGAAACGAAATGTGCCGCCTCTCCGGGCGGCACGGCACGGTATTGTATTGCAGCACAGTCGGCTGTCAACATGACCGAGGACGGCACGGCAACCGCCGCAAACCTTAACGCACTGCACAAGGGCGCAGATAAGTGTGGACGCATTGGGTACACGCGGACAGAAGATGTGGAAGCAGGCCGGTCGGACTCTTGCGCCTGACTCCCGCCATATTGTAGCTTTTCCATCGTCGAATACGACACTTCGTGCGGCGGACAAGTCATAGCGTAAATCGGTGGCGCGGGTATGCGTCGGGCCAACTGGTCGTTGCCCAGGCCCGCAGTGGATTCTGTCTGGACTTCTCCGCCGCGGCGACTGGCGAGGAATTGCGGCATGACCTGGACCGATGAACGCGTCGAAACACTGAAGAAACTCTGGACAGAGGGGTTGTCGGCGAGCCAAATCGCCGCGGAGCTTGGCGGCATTACCCGCAATGCCGTGATCGGCAAGGTGCACCGCCTCGGCTTGTCGGGCCGCGCCAAGTCGCCATCCTCCGCCGCTCCGCGCCCGCGCAAGGCGCGCCCCCATTCCCACATGCTGCGGGTCTCGCGGCCGTCGATACGGGGTAACACCGCGCTCGCCCAGGCCTACGAGCTCGAGGTCGAGCTGGAGCCGGAACTCGTCGACAACGTCATCCCGCTTGGCCAACGCCGCACCTTGCTCGAGCTCAACGAGGAGACCTGCCGCTGGCCGATCGGCGATCCCGGCCATCCCGACTTCTTTTTTTGCGGCGGCCAGACCATCACCGGCCTGCCCTACTGCGCGTACCACTCGCGCGTCGCCTATCAGCCGGCCCATATGCGCCGCGACCGGCGGCCGTTCAGGGGTTGATCGATCGACCGAATCCGCCGCCCGCGCCGATTCCGCTTCGCGCAGGCGCGACCGGGTCAATCACGCCGTCTTCCCAAACCGGTCGTCGAGCGCGTAGCCGGCGCCGCGGACGGTGCGGATCGGATCGGTATCGTGACCGCGGTTGAGCGCCTTGCGCAACCGGCCGACATGGACGTCGACGGTGCGCTCGTCGATATAGATTTCGCTGCCCCACACGCCGTTGAGAAGCTGTTCGCGCGAGAACACGCGACCGGGCCGCTCCATCAGAAATTCGAGCAGACGATATTCGGTCGGGCCGAGATCGATCGCGCGGCCGGCGCGCGACACGCGCTTCTTCTCGCGGTCGACCTCGAGGTCGCCGAACGACAGCACGTCGGCGAGCCGCTCGGGCAGCGCGCGCCGCAACAGCGCCCGTACGCGCGCGCTCAACTCGGGAACCGAGAACGGCTTGACGATGTAGTCGTCGGCGCCGGTCGCCAGCCCGCGCACGCGCTCGCTCTCCTCGCCACGGGCGGTCAGCATGATGATCGGCAACTGTTTGGTTTCGGGGCGCGCCCGCAGCCGGCGGCAGAGCTCGATTCCCGAAAGGCCCGGGAGCATCCAGTCAAGGATGACGATATCGGGCGAGTGCTCCTTGAGCAGCAAATCGGCCTCGTCGCCGCGCGCAACCGTCTCGACCTCGTAACCTTCCGCTTCGAGGTTGTAGCGCAGCAGGAGCGCCAGCGCCTCCTCGTCCTCCACGATCAGGATGTTGGCCTTCATTCGCTCAGCGTCCCTTGATCATTTCTCCGCATCGAGCACTGCAAAAGTCGTGGTGTCGCCCTTCGGGCGCTGGTCGGCGAGCGCGTGGCCTTCGATCATGTAGTACACCGTCTCGGCGATGTTGGTGGCGTGATCGCCCATGCGCTCGATGTTCTTGGCGCAGAACATCAGATGGATGCAGAACGTGATGTTGCGCGGATCTTCCATCATGTAGGTCAGCAGCTCGCGAAACAGCGAGGTGCACATGGCGTCGACCTCTTCGTCGCCATTCCACACCGCCAGCGCTTTCTTGAGATCATGGCGCGCGTAGCTGTCGAGCACCTCTTTGAGCTGGGCCAGAACCAAGGAGCCCATATGCTCGACGCCGCGGATCAGCTTGGGCGGATGAAACTCGCCGTCGAGAGCCATGACACGCTTGCCGATGTTCTTGGCAAGATCGCCGATACGCTCGAGGTCGTTGGAGACCCGCAGCGCACCGACGATCTCCCGCAAGTCAACCGCCATGGGTTGGCGGCGGGCGATCGTCAGCACGGCTTTTTCCTCGATTTCGGCCTGCACTGCATCGATATCGGGATCCGCGGCCACGGTCCGCTGCGCGAGATCGGTATCGCGGCGCGCGAGCGCATCGACCGCGTCCGCGACCTGCTTCTCCGCGAGACCACCCATCTCCGCCACCATGCGGGTGAGTTCTTGGAGGTCGATGTCGAAGGCCTTGGTGGTATGATCGGATATTACCATCTACCTCGTCCTCGCTGGCGAACCGTGCGATCTAGCCGAAGCGGCCCGTGATGTAGTCCTGCGTGCGTCGATCGCTCGGCGCGGTGAACATCTTGCTGGTCGTGTCGAACTCGATCAGCTCCCCCAGATACATGAAGGCGGTGAAGTCGGAGACGCGTGCCGCCTGCTGCATGTTGTGGGTGACGATCACGATCGTGTAGTCCTCTTTGAGCTCGTCGATCAGCTCCTCGATTTTGGCGGTCGAGATCGGATCGAGCGCCGAGCACGGCTCATCGAACAATATCACCTCGGGCCGCACCGCCACGGTGCGCGCGATGCACAGGCGCTGCTGCTGCCCGCCGGAGAGGCTCAGCCCATTGGCGCTGAGCTTGTCCTTCACCTCTTCCCAGAGCGCGGCGCGGCGAAGCGAGGTCTCGACCCGGCCATCCAGCTCCGACCGCGGCAACCTTTCGTAGAGCCTGACGCCGAATGCGATGTTCTCGTAGATCGACATCGGAAACGGCGTCGGCTTCTGGAACACCATGCCGATGCGCGCGCGCAGGAGGTTGAGATCCTGCTTGGGCGAGAGGATGTCCTCGCCGTCGAACAGGACGTCGCCCTCGGCCCGCTGGTTGGGATAGAGATCGTACATCCGATTGAGAATACGCAGCAGCGTGGACTTTCCGCAGCCGGATGGGCCGATGAAGGCGGTCACCTTGTTCTGGTAGAGCGGCAGGCTGATCGCTTTGAGCGCTTTGCTGGTGCCGTAATAGAAGTCGAGATTGCGGATCGACACCTTTTCAGCCAAGCCGCTCGTGCTGACCGGGGCGCGGGTAACGGTGGGAACGGCAACCGAGGCGACATTCATGACGATTTTCTCGATGCGGAAAGGGCGCGCGCGGTGATCGAGAGCGCGAGCACGGTGAAGGTGATGATGAGCGCGCCGGTCCAGGCAAGTTTCTGCCAGTCCTTGTAGGGCGAGAGCGCGAACTGGAAGATGACAACCGGCAGGCTCGATATTGGGGCGTTGAGGTTGGTGCTCCAGAACTGGTTGTTGAGGGCGGTGAAGAGGAGCGGCGCGGTCTCCCCGCTGATGCGGGCGATGGCCAACAGCACCCCCGTGATCATGCCGGCCTTGGCGGCGCGGTAGCAGACCTTGGCGATGACCACCGCCCGCGGCAGGCCGAGCGCCGAGGCGGCTTCGCGTAGCGGGTTCGGCACCAGGATCAGCATGTCCTCGGTGGTGCGCACCACCACCGGAATGACGATCACCGCGAGCGCAACCGCTCCCGCCAGCCCTGAGAAATGGCCCATCGGAGCGACCATCACCTCGTAGATGAAAAGGCCCACCACGATCGACGGCGCGCTGAGCAGGATGTCGTTGATGAACCGCACGATCGAGGTCAGCCGATCGTGCCGGCCGTATTCGGCCATATAAGTCCCGGCCAGCATTCCGATCGGGGTGCCGATCAGCACCGCGAGGATGGTGAGCATCAGGCTGCCGACGATGGGATTGAGTAGCCCGCCATCGGCGCCGGGCGGCGGCGTCATCTCGGTGAAAACCGCGAGCGAAAGCCCGCTGAATCCTTCCCACAAGAGCACGACGAGAATGACGATCAGCCAGCCCAGTCCCAGCAGCGTCGCCGCAAGCGACAGGCTCAGCATGATGCCGTTGCGGCGGCGGCGGGCGGCGTAGAGGCTGCTATTCATGGCGTCATCCGATCCGGCGCTCGATGCGCAACAGCATGTAGCGCGCGATCGCGAGCACGATGAAGGTAATGACGAAGAGGATGAGGCCCAGCGCGATCAACGAGGAGGTATAGAGGTCGCCGACCGCTTCGGTGAATTCGTTGGCAATGGTGGCGGAAATGGTCGTGCCCGGCGCCAGCAGCGAGGGCGACACTTTGTGCGCGTTGCCGATTACGAAGGTCACCGCCATGGTCTCGCCGAGCGCCCGGCCGAGCCCCAGCATCACGCCGCCGATGACCCCGACCCGCGTGTAGGGCAGCACGACGTAACGAACCACCTCCCACGTGGTGCAGCCGATGCCGTAGGCCGCTTCCTTGAGCACGGGCGGGACAGCGTCGAACACGTCGCGCGAGATCGAGGTGACGAAGGGGAGCACCATGATCGCGAGGATCAGGCCAGCGGTCAGCATGCCGATGCCGTAGGGCGGGCCGGCAAACAGCGTCGACAGCACCGGGATATTGCCGAATGTCGCGATCAGGAACGGCTGTAAGGTTTCCTGCAGGAACGGCGCGAATACGAACAGGCCCCAGATGCCATAAATGATGCTGGGAATGCCCGCCAAGAGCTCGATGGCGATCCCAATCGGCCGCCGCAGCCACATGGGGCACAGCTCGGTGAGGAACACGGCGATCAGCAGCCCGACCGGGACTGCGATCAGCATCGCGATGAACGAGGTGACGAGAGTGCCGTAGATCGGCGCGAGCGCGCCGAATTTCTCCGTAACCGGGTTCCAGCGCTCCTCGATGAGGAAATTCAAGCCGAAGGCGCGCAGCGCCGGCAGCGATCCATCGATGAGCGAAATAATGACGCCGCCGAGGATGACCAGCACCCCGATCGCCGCGGCGCGGGTGAGAACGCGGAAGAGAATGTCGGCGGTGCGCAGCCGGCCGAGTGCCTTGGCCCGCGCCGCCACCGCGGAGGTCTCGACCGCGTCGCCTTGCAGAGCCACGTCCACCACGGCTCGCCTCCTGGCGGGCTGCATTCCGGCTCTCCCTATGGCTGTCGCGGGGAGTGCCGATCAAAAGCGGCCTCTTGGCCGCCGACACGTCGTATTTGGACACAACAAGGGAAGGGCCCCAGGACGGCGCCCTTCCCAACGCAACCGACGTCAGTGGGACATGGCGTAGAGGGGTTTGCCCGAGGCGTCCTTCACTTCGTCTGCCCAGGTCTTCTTGACGCTGTCGACGACGTTCTTCGGCATCGGGATGTAATCGAGTTCCTCCGCCATCTTGGCGCCCTTGTCATAGGACCAGGCGAAGAATTTGAGCGCCTCGGCAGCGGGCGCCGCATCCTGGGGTTTCTTGTACATCAGGATCCACGTCGCCGCCGTCATCGGCCAGGATTCCGCGCCCGGCTGATTGGCGAGAATGACGCCGTAGCCGGGAACCGAACTCCAATCGGCACTGGCCGCAGCAGCCTGGAAGGTCGCGGAGGTCGGCTCAACGGTTTTGCCGTCCTTGTTGATCATCTTCGTATGGACCAGCTTGTTCTGCTTGGCATAAGCGTACTCGACGTAGCCGATCGAACCTTTGGTCTGGGCGACATTGTTGGCGACGCCTTCATTGCCCTTGGCGCCGATGCCGACTGGCCACTCCACCGAGGTGTTGAAGCCGACTTTCGACTTCCACTCCGGACTGACTTCGGCGAGGTAATACGCAAAATTGTAGGTCGTACCCGAGCCATCCGAGCGATGCACGACCGCGATCGGCTGCGACGGCAGCTTCGCCGAGGGATTGAGCTTGGCGATAGCCGGGTCGTTCCAGGTCTTGATCTCCCCGAGGAAAATCTTGGCGAGCGTCGGGCCGTCGATTACGAGATCGCCCGACTTGATGCCGTCGATGTTGACGACCGGCACGATGCCGCCCATGACCATCGGGAACTGAATAAGCGCACTCTCGTCGAGCTCCTTGCCGGGAAGCGGTGCGTCGGAGGCGCCGAACGTGACCGTCTTGGCTTTGATTTGCTTGATGCCACCGCCCGAGCCGATCGATTGGTAATTCAACCCGACGTTGGTCTCTTTCTTGTAGGCATCGGCCCATTTCGCGTAGATCGGATACGGAAACGTCGCTCCGGCGCCCGATATGTCGATTGCGAGCGCGGGCCCGGTCGCGGCCGCGGCGGTGATGACGGCGGAGGCCGCCAGGGTGCGAAAAAGTTTCAAGGCTCTCTCCTGTCAGTTCGAGACGAAAAGCTTAAGCCGACGTGGGTTGGGTCCACGACTGGTGCGCTTGCGTCCTAGTTGTTGTTGCTGGTGTCTAACTACACGCCCGGGGCGACCGACCCGACGCGTCGAGTTGGCGGTCGATTCCGCGGCTGCCCGCATCCCTACGCGTCCCATGTCATCGTTCTATGATGGTTGGATGACAGTTAGATGACATGCTAACCCATTGTAGATAGGCGAAGATCCGCCTGCGGGCGGGGGAATCCGGTATCCGCCGCCATTCCGCGCGCGCATCGACCGTCAGTTCGAAAGCGCGAAAATCGGCTTGCCGCCGGCATCCTTGATTTCGGATGCCCACACCTTGCGAACCGCGTCGACGACGTCGGCCGGCATCGGGACGTAGTCGAGCTCCTCCGCCAGCTTGCCGCCCTTGGCATAAGCCCAGTTGAAGAATCTGAGCGCTTCGGCTGCCGCCGCCGTATCACTCGGCTGCTTGTGCACGAGCACGAAAGTGGCGCTGGTCATCGGCCAACTGTCGGGACCGGATTCGTTGGTCAGAATGACGCCGAAGCCGGGCGCTGCTTCCCAGTTGGCGCTGCGGGCAGCGGCCATGAACGACTCGATGGTCGGCGCGACTGCTTTGCCATCCTTGTTCGTGAGTTTGGCGGTCGAGAGCTGGTTGTGCTTGGCATAGGTGTATTCGACGTATCCGATCGCGCCTTTGATGCGCGCGACCATGGCGGCGACGCCTTCGTTCCCGCGCGCACCGGTGCCGACGGGCCAATCGACCGCGGTGATCGATCCGACCTTGGATCTCCAGTCCGCGCTCATCTTGGAGAGGTAGTCGGTGAAGATGAAAGTCGTGCCGGAACCGTCGGAGCGATGCACCACGGCAATTGGCTGCGACGGCAGCTTCAGGTTCGGATTGAGCTTTCGAAGCGCCGGGTCATTCCATGACTTGATCTCGCCGAGGAAGATCCTTGCCAATGTCGGGCCGTCGAGCGTGAGGTCGCCCGCCTTGACACCCTCGACGTTCACCGCCGGCACGACGCCGCCGATCACCGTCGGGAATTGCACGAGCCCATACCTGTCCAAGTCCGCTGCCTTGAGCGGCATATCGGAGGCGCCGAACGTCACCTCCTTGTTCTGGATCTGCCTGATGCCCTCGCCCGAACCCACCGACTGATAGCGCACCGTGATGCCGGCCTGTTTTTTGTAGGCCTCGGCCCATTTCGCATAGATTGGATAGGGGAAGGTGGCGCCGGCACCCGAAACATCGGCGGCGATCGCGGAAGAGGTGATAACCGCGACGAGAACGGCGGTCGCCGCGAGCGTGCGAAGAAGCTGCAAGACGCCCTCCTGTAGATTTCGAGACGAAAGGCAAGCCGAAGTGACCCTGGCTTGCGTCATCGCGGCGTTCGACTTGGTACTGCGCGCTCGACGCTCAACCTGTTCGGCAATTCGATTTCGAAGTTGTCGCCTTCCCGTGCGCCATCCCATGGCGCTCTACGACCGCTCTACGACAGTTGGATGACAGCGTAACCAATTGGGGATACGTGTGGATTTCGAAACGCCTCGGTGCGATCCGTAGTCAGCGCCCGCGGCAAAAGTGCTCTGCCTGCGCCCCCTGCGGCGGGGGAGAAAAGCGGCCGCGTCTCTATTCTGCGCCGCAGATGACCGGGGAATTATTTGGGCAGAGCAAAGAGCGGCTTGCCGCTTGCATCCTTGATCTGGGCAGCCCAAAGCCGCTGAACCGCGCTGACGACGCCGGGCGGCATCGGCACGTAGTCGAGCTCCTGCGCCATCTGACCCCCCTTGGCGTAAGCCCAGTTGAAAAACTTCAGCGCCGCGCCGACGGCTGCCGGATCGCCGGGCTGCTTGTGGATGAGAATGAAGGTCGCGCCCGCGATCGGCCAGCTCGCGGCGCCAGCCTCATTGGTAAGGATCACGCCGAAGCCCGGCGTTCCCTCCCAGTTCGCGTTGGCGGCAGCGGCGCTGAAAGATTCGATGGTGGGGGCAACGGCCTTGCCGACCTTGTTCATCAGCCTGGCATAGTTGAGCTTGTTCTGCTTGGCATAGGCATATTCGACGTAGCCGATCGCACCTTTGATCCGGGCGACACTGCCGGCGGCGCCTTCGTTGCCCCTGGCGCCGACGCCGACCAGCCATTCGACCGCGGTGGTCGAGCCCACCTTCGACCTCCAGTCCGCGCTCACCTTGCCGAGATAATCGGTGAACACGAAGGTGGTGCCCGAGCCGTCGGAGCGATGCACGACCCGGATCGCCTGTGACGGCAGCTTCACGCCCGGATTGAGCTTGCGCAGCGCGGCGTCGTTCCACGACTTGATCTCGCCCAGGAAGATCTTGGCCAAGGTCGGACCGTCGAGGACCAGATCGCTGGGCCGGATGCCGTCGACGTTGACCACTGGCACGACGCCGGCGGTCAGCATCGGGAACTGCAGGAGAGCGTCCATCTCCAGGTCGGCAACAGAGAGCGGCATATCGGAGGCGGCGAAAGTCACCTCTTTATTCTGGATCTGCGTGATGCCGTCGCTCGAGCCGATCGCCTGGTAGTTCACCCCGATGCCCGTCTCCTTCTTATAGGCCTCGGCCCATTTCGAATAGATCGGGTAGGCGAAGGTCGAACCGGCGCCGGCAATATCGGCAGCCATGGCCGGCACCGTCGCAGCCGCAGCGACAACGCCGGCTGCGACGAGTTTATGCAAGATTTTCAACGCCCTCTCCTGCCGGAGGTGCGAGGTTAGCAAAGCGCCGACCACGATCAACCGGACATTCGCCGATCAGCTTTTGGCGCAGGCGCAGCACGCCATCGCGCGCGTCGGCCGCGATTCTGCGGTCGTGTCATAAATCATTGGGGACGCTCACGAACCCCCTCCAGCCGCGGCTTCGGCGATGGGCAGGTGGGCGGTGAATGTTGCCCCCTGCCCCGGCACGCTTTCGATCGTCAGCCGGCCGCCGTGGCGATTGAGGATGTGCTTGACCAGCGCCAAGCCCAGCCCGGTGCCGCCTTGCGCGCGGCTCTCCGATACATCGACCCGATAGAAGCGCTCGGTCAGCCGCGGCAGATGCTCGGGAGCGATACCGGGACCGCGATCGCGCACGGCAACGCGCGCTTCCGCCTTGCCATCCGGCCCTTCGCCACGGGACAGCGCGATGTCCACGCGCTTGCCGGACGCCGCGTATTTCAGCGCGTTCTCCACGAGGTTCTCGAACACGCGGATCAATTCGTCGCGATCGCCCGGAACGAACAACGGCGCCGAGGTCCCAGCCGTCTTGACCTCGACGTCGCGGTCGCGCGCCAATGTCTGCAAGCTATCGGCGACCTGGCGAACGATGGCGCCGAGATCGACCTGCTTGTCGGGCCGCAGGTGCGCGTTGAGCTCGATGCGCGAGAGCGACAGCAGATCGTCGATCAGGCGCGCCATGCGGTCGGCCTGCACCTGCATGATGGCGAGGAAGCGCTCGCGCGCCGCAGGATCTTCCCGTGCCGAGCCGCGCAGCGTATCGATGAACCCCGACAGCGCGGCAAGCGGCGTGCGCAGCTCGTGGCTGGCATTGGCGATGAAGTCGGCGCGCATCTCCTCGACCCGCCGCAATGGCGTGAGGTCGTGGAACGCAAGCAGCAGAAGGCCGGGCCTGGCGTCGGCCCCGCTCGACAAGATCGGGGTCACGATGGCTTCGTACCAACGGTCGAACGGCACGCGCTGGAAGAATTCGGCGCGTTGGGATGTGCCGCTCGCGCGCGCGTGGCGGATCGCCTCTAGCACCTCCGGCACGCGCAGCCCGAGCGAGACCGACTCGCCCGGCCGCAGCGCGGGGGCAACCGCGGCGGCCCGTACGTTGAGCGCAACCACGTCGCCGCGATGGTCGAGCGCGACCACAGGATCCGGCAGTCCGGCCAACACCGCCTCGATCAGCGGATCGCCGATGCGCGGCGCGCGCGGCTCATCTCTCGGCAGCAGCGCCGGCGTCGTCTCCGCGCTCGCGGTCGCGATTAGGACCGCCGCGGCGATGAGCGTGAAGCCGGCGAGCGCCGGAGCGGCGTGGATCGCACCGAGCAGCCACAAGGCGCCGAACGCGAGCGCCGCCGCCGCAAGCACGAAGCGCGTGCGCTTGAGCCCGTCAAGCCATCGGGCGGGGCGGGTCGCGCCGCTGTCGTGAGTCGCTGTCATGTCACGCGCCAGTCATAAGACTTTGCGTCGGCCGCCACAATCGAAGTCAAACGCCCGGCCAGGACGCAAAGCTGCTCCCGCACGATCCTCTCAAAGCGACCGCATAGGATGCCACCGGCGGCGCAACCTTCGTCACAGGAAACCGTGGGCGCGGATCGAACCGCACCCGGCTGTCGCACCAAGAACAGCGTTGAACGCGGCCGCCGCGGTTTCTTTGGCAGCGAACAGACGCACCAACACAGACCGGTCGACACGACGGCGAGGCGCCGCACGAGATAAATGAACGACTAGTGGGGCTGCAGCGGCGCGTTTGGGAGCGTGTTGCTTTACAAAATCTTGAGCGCTCAATCCGGCCGGCACGTGTGGGTTGCAAACCTCATTGTAAATAACAATCCGAAAACAATGAAATTGCGCCGGCGCTCATTTCGCACAGCCACGGGTTGGTCCTTCGCCCGCGCGCATGCTCCCCGCTGGGTTCGTTTCGCCAAAATATGCGGCACCCTCACTCGACTTTGCGGGAGCGCTTGCGCATGCGCGCTCCTCTGGACGAGGACAGCCGAGCTCGCGGCTCGTCGCCGAACCGTTTTCGGTAATTCCCGTTTCACGTTTCATGATGTCAAACAACCCATCTCGTTCCCGCGGCGCGTTTTTGCGGCCGGGACTTGCACCTTTGCTTCGCTCACCCGGAAAGAGGGGTGGGCGGGCGAGGATGCGAATCCTGTAGCAGGCATTCGTTATGTAGTCAATAGCGTAGTTGACATGTAGTCAGACCGCCGTCGCGGCCCCGTTCGGGCAATTCGAGGCCCCGCGGCGCAAAACGCACGGATCGATGCGGTACGTGCGGGCCGCTGGCGAGAGCCAGCGACACCGCCGAGCACCAACGCAAAATTCAATGCCGGCGTTAGCTGATCCAGGTCGCCGCCGCGAGCACGACAATCCCCGTGACGAACGCGGCCATGCAGGAATACAGCAAGATTTCATTGAGAACTTTAACCATCGTACTCTCCACACGCGGCTTTGCTTACGCGCCGCGGCTTTAGGGCGCTGGAAATACATTGGACGGCGAAGTGTTACGAATTGGCTAATAAAGAGGCCGCGACGTGGAATGAAATCCGCAGTAACCATATGCCCCGCGTTGGCGGCGGCGCGGCATCGACCACACCCCAGACGCTCGGTCTTGCCCCGACCCCAGGCGCGCGGCGCGTTCGCTGCAATTTCAGCGCATGACGACGCGGCGCGCCGTACTGCGTCGTCGATCTAGCTCGTTGCGTGACTCCGCAGGCGCAGCGAAAGCCAGATCTCGAGAATGCCGTAGAGGATCGCGTAAATCCCGATGACGTAGAGCAACGCCAACGCGCCGGTTCCGGGCTGGACCACCAGAATCAGTCCGAAGATGACCGAGAGCACGCCGCTCGCGATCAGCAGCCACTCGTTCTCGATCTCCTTGCGCAGCCTGATTGCGCCCACGATTTGCAGCAACCCGGTCGCGATCGCCCAGCCGGCGATGAACAGCAGCAGCACCAGCGCAGTGATGCCCGGCCAGGCGAAGGTCAGGATTCCGACCGCGATGCCCAAGAGCCCGACGAGCGCGAGCCACCAGCGGGGCGCCGGGGCGCCGCCCATGACGGCCTCCGCGAGAGCCAGCACGCCGTCGGCGAGCGCGTAGGCGCCATAGAGAAGCACCAGCGTGAGCAGCGTTATTCCGGGCCAGACGAAGGTGAGAACCCCAAACAGGATGGCGCAGATACCGCGCAGCAGCAGCACCCACCAGTGCTTTGCGAGTGCGTGCAGAAGCAGACCCGGGACTGGTGGACTAGCAACATGTGTCATGACCGACCTCCATCAGTGGTGCGCCGGCTTCGGGCCGACGCGGAACGCGCTGGCCAACGTGCGAAGGTATTGGACGAATGCGCCATTGAGGGACCCGATCCGGCTGATTCGCGCGAGCACCGGGCGGACACGTTGCCGACGCGCCGCCGTCGAGCGTGATGAACTCGCGCCGTTTCAACTGGTCGAATGGCATTCGGTGCCCCGCCACTCGGGGACCGTTTGTAGAATATCGCATTGGCCAGGATCAGTCAGGAGGTGGCGGAACGATTTTCCAAGCCGTCGGCGGTTGGCACGAACGGCCGATGTCAGAAGTGGGTTGGCCGCGATGGAGGCGGCCGAGGCAAGTTTGATTTTTCGTTCCACGCGAAAATGCGCCTCACCTTTTCCCAAAACTCTCCGCCATCAGAAACATACCCGCCGCCAGGGCCAGATCCATGAGTGGCATGCCTTGTTCCGCCACCCTGACAACGTCCGGCGGGAATCTCCACGCGCCTGTCATGTGTTTGCAATAGAAATCACTGATAAGCGCGTCATGCGCAGGACAACGGATGCTTGATCGAGTGTCGACTGGCCCGCGGCGGGTTCGAACGCTGTTTCTGTCGGATATCCATCTGGGAACGCGCGGCTGCCAAGCCGACAAGCTTCTCGAATTCCTGCGCCATTACGAAGCCGAGACCATCTATCTGGTGGGCGACATCGTCGACGGCTGGCAGCTCCGCTCCGCTTGGTATTGGCCGCAACTTCACAACGACGTCGTGCAGAAGCTGCTGCGCCAAGCGCGCAAAGGGGTTCGCGTATTCTACATTCCGGGCAATCATGACGAGTTCCTGCGCGATTACTACGGTACCCACTTCGGCGGCATCGAGGTGCTCGAGGATGCCGTCCACGTCGCCGCCGACGGCAAGCGCTACCTCATCGTTCACGGCGACTTGTTCGACGTGATCATCCGCCACGCGCGCTGGCTCGCGCTCTTGGGCAGCAACGCCTACGATCTCGCGATCTTTATCAACACCTATTTCAACGCGATCAGACGCGCGTTCGGCTTGACCTATTGGTCGCTGTCCAAATGGGCCAAGCTGAAGGTCAAGAACGCGATGGCCTTCATCGGGGAGTACGAGCGCACGCTCGCGGCGGAAGCGCGGCGGCGCGGCGGCCTCGACGGGGTCGTCTGCGGCCACATCCATCATGCCGTGATCCGCGACGATCTCGGCCTGCGCTACATCAATTGCGGCGACTGGGTCGAAAGCTGCACGGCGGTGATCGAGCATTTCAACGGACAGTTCGAGATCGTGAGGTGGGTCGGGCCTGGACCGTTGACGTACGAGCACGACCTGACGGCGGTACCGCTTTCCTCCACGGCGTAGGACGCGCAGGGAGCAGCACAAGGGGACGCCCGAATTGCGTTCACGGCAGGCGCATCAGCGGTTGCCCGACGCGAATCGTCGTGTTCTCCCGCACGTCCTCGTGCAGCGAGAAGCCGTCGGGGGCGAGGACGATGATGGTCGATCCGTGCTGGAACCAGCCTATTTCCTCGCCTTTCCTGAACGCCGCATCGCAGGCGATGACATTGGGTCCACGGTGCTTGAGGCCGAGCACGACGTCGATAAAGTGCAAGCGGATGCTGGCGACAAGCACAGCCGCAACCGGGACCAGCGTAACGTTGTGCCCGGTGGCGGTCAGTCGCGTCCGCAACAGCGCGCGCTCGTTCTTGCAGAACAGTCTTTCAACTCGCCGCAGCGCGATCGGATTGACGTTCCAGGTGTCGCCCGAAATGTAAGTCACCTGATCGACGCGGCAGTCATGCGGCGCGTGAAAACGGTGATACATGCTCGAGGTCAGGCGCAGCGTGACGTAGCGGCCGTCGCGATGAGCCTCCGCCAGCGCGCGGTCGCAGAACAGGTCCGCCAACGTGTAGGGACATCCCTTGATCTGATAGAGCCCGGTGCCGGCGATCGTGCCGCACGCGCCCACGATGGCATCACACGGGCTGACGAGGATTTTGGGGTCATGGTCGATCGGCCGCGCCCCCTCCTTGAGCTCCCGGATGAAGCAATCGTGCATGCTGCGAAAACGCGATTTCTTCGCTTCGCTCAAATCCAAGTCGGAAAAGAAGCGCCACATCCCGATCGACAGGTCGCGCACCAATGGCTGTTCGATCTGGCTGAACCAGCCGAGGAACTGCGTGGCCAGCCGGCGGGGAATCCGGTTGGTGAGCAAGAAATTGAGGTCCTCCTGCGCCAGCAAACGCAGAATGGGGGCGCGCAGCGTCATCCTGCCGTAACCTCGTTCGGATAAGGCACGATTCGATGGAATGGGCCGGCACGACCCTGGCGTTCTACGGGCTTGGCGCCGCGGCGCTGGCAACCTCGCTGGCGACCTTGCGGCGGCGGCTCGAGCTCTCGAAGGCCAAGCACAGGACGCTGACCGGCCATGCCAGGATGGCGCGGCGGGTAGCCGCGCTGGTGCCGTTCTACAGCTACGACGAAGACCGGTTCTTCTGCTCCGACGATGCGCCCGAGGAGATCGTGGCCCGCCGCCGCGCCGGCTTCAAACGGCTGGCGGCGCTTTACGACACGCGCTTTGCCGAAACGATCCGGCTCACCGCCGAGGTGACCGACGGCATCTCCGATCTGCAATTCACCGACGCCTATCGGGTGCCGTTCCAGTACGGCAAGGTCGTGCGCCAGCACCTCAAATCGCCGGCGTTCGTGCAATCGTCCGCGGGCGTCATGCTCGCGGATCTCGATGGCAATCGGTTCTACGATCTGACCGGCTCCTACGGGGTCAACGTCCTCGGCTACGATTTCTACAAGCAGGCGATCGCGCACGCCGTCGAGCGCGTCGGCGAGCTCGGCCCGGTGCTCGGCCCCTATCATCCGGTCGTCGCCGACAACGTGCAGCGGCTGAAGGAGCTTTCCGGGCTCGACGAGGTGTCGTTCCACATGTCGGGCACCGAGGCGGTGATGCAGGCGGTGCGGCTCGCGCGCTACCACACCCGCCGCTCCCATCTGGTGCGCTTCTGCGGCGCCTACCACGGCTGGTGGGGCGACGTGCAGCCGGGCATCGGCAACCCGCTGCCGGCGCACGAGACCTACACGCTCAAGGACATGTCGGAGGATTCGCTGCGCGTCCTGCGCACGCGACGCGACATCGCCTGCGTGCTCATCAATCCGCTGCAGGCGCTGCATCCGAACGTGTCCGCGCCGAGCGACTCCTCGCTGGTCGATGGCGCGCGGCGCGCGCATTTCGACAAGGAGGCCTATGCCGATTGGCTCAAGCGCCTGCGGGCGGTCTGCACCGAGCAAAACATCGTCTTGATCTTCGATGAAGTGTTCGTCGGCTTCCGTCTCGCCATGGGCGGGGCACAGGAATACTTCGGCGTCCGCGCCGATCTCGTCACCTACGGCAAGACGCTGGGCGGCGGGCTTCCCGTCGGCGTCGTGTGCGGCCGCAAGGACTTGATGAAACGGTTCCGCGACGATCGTCCGGCCGACATCTGCTTCGCCCGCGGGACGTTCAACTCCCATCCTTACGTCATGGCCGCGATGAACGAGTTCCTGCGCTATCTCGAGACGCCGGCCGCCCGCGAGCTCTACCGCGACCTCGATCGAATCTGGAACGAAAGGGCGCAGCAGCTCAATTACCGCCTGTGCGGCGAAGGGTTGCCGGTCGAGGTGGCGAACATGTCCTCGATCTGGACGGTCGCTTACCCGCGGCCGTCGCGCTACAATTGGATGCTGCAATATTATCTGCGCGCCGAAGGCCTGGCGCTGAGCTGGATCGGAACAGGCCGCCTCATTTTCAGCCTGAACTACACCGAGGCAGACTTCCAGGCGGTGGCCGAGCGGTTCGTGGCCGCCGCCAGGGCGATGCAGCAGGATGGCTGGTGGTGGCACGATCCAGCGGCGACCAACACGTCGATCAAGCGCCGCATCCTCAGGGAAATGATCGCGCATCGGCTGTCGGCCAAGCGCGATTGCGCGCAGCGTCGCTAGACTATTTTCCACCTGTCTTGATCCGGTATCGAGTGGTCATTGCCGGGCATAGCGCGTTGATGACGCGCGTAAACGCGCTTATGACCCGGCACTCCATCGTCTTCGCGAAAAATTCCTGCGAAGGTGATGGACCCGCGGGTCAAGCCCGCGGGTGACGCGGGTCGGGTGGTGAATCAAACCAACCAGAAACCGTTCTAACGCCTTCCCGCAGCCGTCAGCTCGCGTGTGGAGCCTCTGCGGCTTCGTCGGCGATCCACTCGTCGCCCTGGGCGTGATGCGGATCGATCCATTCGCCGCGCAGCAGGAAGAGCGGAGCCTTGTGGTAGAGCTTGATGTCGTGGAACGGGTCGGTCAGGATTTTCGTGGCCCATACCAATCCGGTCTGCACGTCCTTGATGAAGAACAATTGCACCGTGCGGAACAACAGCCCGCCGATTCCGATGGCGAGCCAGACCTGCGCGACGTGGCGCACGAACTCCATCGTGCTCGCGTGCGGCGTGAAGATGCCGAAAAATGTCGGATCGAAGTAGAGCGGCAGCGGCGACAGCGCCCAGATCGTCATCAGCACGACCTTGCGCTGTAGATTGTAGCCGACCTTGATTTCCTCTTTGTGCTCGTGCGTGGCCTGATTCACCTCGTCGTAATCCTTCGGCTCGAAGAAGAAGTGGCCGATCTGGCGGCTGGTCATCGCGACGAGCCAGCCGATCAGGGCCGCCATCGCCGGATCCCCGAACATCATCGCGTAGGCAGCCAGAAAGCTCACGGCGCTCACCAGATGCAGCGATTGGTTGACCCGGCTGTGATGGTAGTAGCGATGATCGTCCCAACGCTGCACTCTCAGGGCCTCGAGAAAGCGCTGCATAACAGCTCTCCGTTTTCTACTTGTGTGTCGACGCTATGGCGATTCGATGAATCCGGTGTGACAGGCGCGTGGATCGGCGGGAGGAGGCATTGCATGCGGCGAACAGGGAGCGATCAGACCGCGGCGCGCGCCGACGGCTTGGCCGCACGCGCGGCGGTCGTTCCGCCGGCCTTGGAGAAGCGGATGAGCGAGAAGTGCCCGAACGGCGGCATCGCTCGGCGCTCGACCAGCCGCATGCCGCGGCAGCCCTTGGCCCAGTCGGCATAGCGCTCCCAAGAGAATTCGGTGCGCCAGCCCAGCTTGCGTGCCGCGGGTGCAAACCAGCGCTCCAGAGCGCGCCGCAATCCCGCTTCCGCGCCGACCCGGCTGACCAGCACGATCTCGCCGCCCGGCTTCAACACGCGGGCGAACTCGTCGAGCGTCGCCTCCGGGTTCGGCACCGTCGTGATGACGTATTGCGCCACGATCACGTCGAATGAGGCGTCCGGAAAAGACAGGTGCTCGGCGTCCATGACCCAAAGTCCCTCGACATTGGTGAGGCCGAGCTCGTCGACGCGCTGCTGCGCCTTGCGCAACATGGGCTCGGAAATGTCGACGCCGCAAAGACGGTTGGTGCGGGAATAGTCCGGCAGCGATATGCCGGTGCCGACTCCCACCTCCAGGATGCGTCCGCCGATGCGTTCGGCGGCGGCGATCGCGGCATGGCGGCCGCGCTCGAAAACCGCGCCGAACACGAGATCATAGACCGGCGCCCAGCGCGCGTAGGCCTTGGCGATCGTCTCCTTGTCGAGCTCCGCGCGCGATAAAACGCTCATGCATTCTCTCCTTTTCGCCCAGCCGCTTTCACCCCGTCACCGGCAGCGAAAGCTTGGCTGCGTCCTCGTCAGCCGCGCACGGTCGCCGCCATCGCCATTCCCGCGTTGGATTCGCGATATCCGCCGCTCGCCACTTTCTGAATATGCCCGATGAATTGACGCGCGCTGTTTTCCCAAGACCGCTCGAGCGCGAACGTCCGACACGCTGTGCGAGAAATTCGAAGCGCCTCGATGCAGGCCACGCCCAGGTTTTCGTGCAAAACCCCGACCGGATTGCCGCCGACCACGTCCTTGGGACCCGTGACCGGAAAAGCGGCGACCGGAACGCCGCTGGCCAGCGCTTCGAGCTGCACCACGCCGAAGGTGTCCGTGCGGCTCGGGAACACGAAGACGTCGGCTGCCGCAAGGTGCGCGGCCAAGACGCCATTCTCCAGCAATCCGAGGAACTTTGCCTGCGGGAAGCGCCGCTTCAGCGCCGCCTCCTCCGGGCCCGTGCCGATGACGACCTTCGTGCCGGGAAGCTCGAGCGAGAGGAATGCTTCGAGGTTCTTTTCGACCGCGACACGCCCCACGGTGATGAAGATGGGGCGCTCAAAGCCGAGCTCGATCGCGCGATCCGGCCTGAACAGGTCGGTATCAACGCCGCGCGTCCACATCCCGAGGTTGGAAAACCCGCGCTGGCGCAGCTCGAGCATGAGCGATGGCGTCGACACCATCGTCACGGTTGCGGCGGCATGGAATCGCCGCAACGCCGCGTAAACCCACGCTTGCGGGATCGGCACGCGCGCCGAGATGTATTCAGGAAAGCGCGTCGTGTAGCTGGTGGTGAAGGGCCGCCCGTGCCTTCGGCAATAGCTCGACACCACATGGCCGATCGGTCCTTCGGTTGCGATATGGATCGCGTCCGGCTTGGCCGCTTCGATGCGGCGAGCGATCTCGCGCGGACGCGGCAACGCCAGGCGCAATCCAGGGTAGGTCGGTATCGGAATGCACGGAAAACCAGTCGGGGTTAAGAATTCGATGTTGACGCCCAGGCGCCGCGCGCTGTGCGACAGCGAGGTCAAGGTGCGGACCACGCCGTTGACCTGCGGGTGCCAGGCATCGGTTGCGACCAGAACCCGCATCAAGCCGCTCTCGGTGGGGATAGCTTCACCAGCTCGTCATCGAATCGCATGTGACAACATTGCGATTTCATATCTCAGCCGTATGACGGCGTGATGTTCTTTGCGACATCATTTGCTCGTTCGCGCCGCTCACCCCGCGATTTGTAACAAAGGTGTTACAAAGGGATGGGACACTGGCGTCGCGATTCGCCGCCGCGTCGACGCTCATCGCCCGCAACCCATGCCAAACGTGACGAGGGTCATCTCGCGGGCGATACGACAGCGGCTCGACTGGAATAGGATTGGAATCGCGATCGGCTTGCTGATCGTGGCGATTGCCGCTGTCACGCTCGCTCAGCTGCTCAGAGACATCGAGATCGACAAGGTCGTCGCTGCGCTGCGATCAAAGTCGATTCGAGAGGTGTTGATTGCGGGCGTGTTCGTCGCGATCGGATTTGTCGCCCTGAGCTTTTATGACTTTTTCGCCTTGCGCACGATCGGCCGCGATGCCGTGCCCTATCGCGTCGCGGCGTTTGCAAGCTTCACCAGCTATACCATCGGCCACAATCTCGGTGCGACCGTCTTCACCGCCGGCGTCATCAGGCTGCGGATCTATTCCGCCTGGGGCCTGGGCGTCATCGACATTGTCAAGATCGCCTTCGTCACGGGACTGACGTTCTGGCTCGGCAACGCGTTTGTGCTCGGGGGCGGCATGGCATACGCGCCGGCGGCGGCGAGCGCGGTCAATCAATTGCCGCCGTGGATCAACCGGATGATCGGCATCTCGGGCCTGGTCGCCATTTTCGGTTACCTGCTCTGGCTCCTGCCGCGCCCGCGGGTCATCGGCCGCTCGAATTGGCAAATCGCCCTGCCCAGCCCGCGGTTGACGCTCGTACAGATCGGGATCGGGATTCTCGATCTCGGCGCAGGGGCAATGGCGATGTATACCTTGCTTCCGGCGCAGCCCGCGGTCGATTTCATCACGTTGCTCGTGATTTTCGTGACGGCGATTCTGCTCGGCTTTTTAAGCCACGCGCCTGGAAGTCTCGGCGTCATTGAAGCGGCGATGCTGGTCGGGCTTCCACAATTCGCCAAAGAAGAGTTGCTGGCATCCCTGCTGATCTTCCGCTTTCTGTATTTCGTTCTTCCAGTTTCTGTCGCGGCGCTCTTGCTTGGCCTGCGCGAATTGTGGCTGCTCGGCCGAACGGCAAGCAGCCTCGGCGACCGCAATGCGCGGCAATCATGGAAAATGCGGTCATACGAGTGCACGCGCGCGATCTGGGGTTCCGCCTGGGTTAGCCAACGCAACCGCGCCCATGAACGCAAGCATTCAGAGACGCACTTGGACTGAACCTCACCGCAACCGTTCTCTTGCGCCAGTGCAAGCCGGACAGGATTTCGGTCCGCGTTATCGGCCCTTCGGTATCGCTTCTGGTCGAGGGTTTTGTCGCATTGGCACCGTGGCCGCCGACGCTACCGAGGCAGGCCGACGTGGGCCCCGCTCAGGATTGTGGTTCCAGTAATTGCGCAAAGCCGAAATTGTAGCGCTTGAGCTTGGCGTTCCTCACTTTGCTGTAGCGGCTGAAGTCGACGCCATCAAAGCCTGCGCTGAAACGCTCGATGTAGCGGTCCGCGAGCGCCGGCGTAAACTCTGCGAACATCGGTCGTCGCAGCTCGAGCCCTTCGTCGGCGAAGTCGTGGCCGTGATGGTAGTCGTAAATCATCACCAGCGCCCACGCCCCGGTGATGAAGTGGCCGCCGGCGAGCGCGGTCATGCGCCCCGATTTCACCGCCTCGAGCGCCTCGGTCGAGGTGTTGATGCCGCTGAACCACGCGTCCACGCCGGGCTTGCCGCCGCGCTTCTCCCAGGCCGCCATCGCGCCGAACGCCATCAGATCGTTGCCCGCCCAGATGAGCTTGACATCGGGATAGCGCCGGTAGAGCGACTCGGCCTGCTGGGCGGCATTCTCGCGCGTCCACGCCGCGTAAACCTCCTCCTCGACGACGACCATCGCAGCTTCGGCGACCGCGCGGCGCATGCCCTGGTTGCGATTGATCGATGACGGCGTGGAGCGATCGCCGGCAATCGCCAGCATGTGAAGCTTGCCGTCGGGCGCGAATGCCTTTTCTTTCTTGCCGCGCTCGATCAGGGCGCGCGCCGTCAGATAGCCCGCCTCCTCCGCCTGCGGCTCCAGCGAGCCGAGCCAGCCTTTGTATTTGCCGCGCGGCGATCCGATGCCGCCGCGCTGGTCGACGGGGATCGAGCTGAAGGCCAGAAAACTCTTCACGCCGGCGGGGTCGATGATCGCCAGCAGCCGGTCAGCCACGGAATAGTCGTCCGTGATCACGATATATTCGGGCCGCTTGCCCGCCGGCCGTGCGACCATTTCGCGGGCAATTTCGAGCGTCTTCAGCGGCTCACGCTGCGCATACTGGACTTCGAACGTCATGCCGAGGCTGCGGGCGGCGGCCTGCATGGCTTGCGCGGCGGTCACCCAGTAAACTTCGTCCGACTTTCCAGGGTTGATGAACGCGACGGACTGCGCGCGGGCGACGGAGCCGCACAGCACAACGGCTAGGCACAAAGCGAGGCTCAAGCTCACGGCACGACGAGTAACCTGCTGCGGCTGCGCCAGCTCTGCGAACATAGCGACGATCCTCTCCCGTGCGCATCATCCGTACGCGTTCAGCGGCCGCGGTGCGCGTCGCCGCCTGCGGCTCTTCTGCCAGCGTGCGCAAACTCAGATCGAATGTTTTGCCCGACCCGCCCCCGGATCCGGCAGCCTCGGCGACACTGTTTTCGGATCGACATTGTCGAGGCGGCAGCGTGGTGGTGTCAAGCAGTCAAGGCTGATTTCAATCGGACCAGCTCGCCCGATCGGGGGAGCGACGAGATTTGTGGGCGCAGGCGCGATGGCCTGCTCAGCTGGCCTTCTCTTCGCGCGCCTCGGGTCGCGTCGCCACCTCGGTCGGCGCCAGCGAAGGCAGTCGCTGGATGTGCGGCGGCGCGGCGCCCCGCAGCGCCAGGACGAGTTCACGGCCGCCGAGAATGAGGAGCGAAAGCGCGAACGGAACGATGTAGTAGAGCAGGCGGAACAGGAGCACGCCAGCAAGCACGTCTTCCTTGTCGAACTGCCACAGCGCTACCAACATGGCCGCGTCGAAGACGCCGATACCGCCGGGCGCATGGCTCGCAAAGCCGAGCAGCGTGGCGGAGACGAAGATCACGGCCAGCGTGACGAAGCCGATGTTGGGTTCGTCCGGCACCAGCATGTACATCGCCAACGCACAAAAGCCGAGATCGACGATGCCGATGCCGATCTGCAACAGCGTCAGCGGCCCGCCGGGCAAGTTGACGCACCAGCCCTCTCGGCCGACGACGCGCGGTCGCCGCCACACCCAGCCGACATAGAGCGCCAGCACGATCAGAATGAGGACCGCGCCGGCGCGGTTGAGCCATGCCGGCAATTGGTCGATGGCCGTGGCGGCGAGCGGGGCATAAAGAATGCCGAGCCCGAGCACGGTGGCATTTCCGAGCCAGAAGGTCAGCCCCGCCACGAAACAGATTTTCGCGACCTCGATGGCGCTCAGCCCCCAGGCCGAGTAGATGCGGTAGCGGACCGCGCCGCCGGTGAATACGCTCGCACCCACATTGTGCCCGACCGCATAGCTGGTGAAGGCAGCGAGCGCGGCCGCCCAATACGGCACGTCCTTGCGGTCGATCGTGCGCAGCGCAAACAGGTCATAGAAGGTCAGCGTCAAGTATCCCCCGGCGACGAACACCGCGGCGAGCGTGATGTCGCGCACATCCGCGGTCACCAGCGCTTCGACCACTTCCCTGGGGTTGATCGTGCGCAAGATACGATAGAGCGCTACCGCCGCGATCGTGATGATGGTGACGCTGAGCGCGACGCCGATCCGGTTCCACCCGATCCTTCGGTCGCAGAACACCGCCGCCCGATGCAGCGCATCGAGCACTCGGCGCTCACGATCCTGTGGTCTCGGCTCCATGGGTCGACCCGTTACGCGACATCCCGGCAACTTCCCGCACCCCCCATATCGTCGTTGCAACGTCCGATGTCCAATCCCACGCCGCGACGGCCACCCGAGCGGGCGAACTTGAACATAGAGGATGGTGTACCAGGGACGCCGAGGCGCGGCCATGGCTCAGGCCTTCTCCGGGTCCGCCGCGGCAAAGAACTCGCGCAGCTCGCGGTAGGTTTCTTCCGGCGCTTCGTCCGAGAGATAGTGCCCGCAAGGAAGCGCCTTGCCGGCGCGAATGTCGGATGCATAGCGCGGCCAAATCTCCATCGACTTGTGATTGCGGCCGACGCCGCCGGTCGCGCCCCACAACAGGAGCAGCGGACAGGTAATCTTGCGGCCGGCGGCGAAATCCTCGCTGTCCATGGCGAGGTCGACGCCGTGGGTGGCGCGGTAGTCCTCGCACATGGCGTGGACGGTCGCGGGATTGCGGAAATAGCGCTTGTACTCGGCGATCGCCGCCGGATCGAAGAAGCTCAGGCCCTGCTTGGTCTTGGCGAGCTTCTTCTCGATGAAATAGTCGGGATCGGCGCCCATCAGCCGCTCGGGAAAATCATAAGGCTGAATCATGAAGAACCAGTGCCAGGAGAAAGTGCCCCACTGGCGCGTCACGTTGTTGAGCAGATGATGCTGCGGGATGATGTCGAGGATGGCCGCGCGCTCAACCTTTTGTGGATGGTCGAGGCACATGCGGTGGAGCACGCGCGCGCCGCGATCATGGCCGGCGGCGTAGAAGCGCTCGAAACCGAGCGCCGCCATCACCTCGACCTGGTCCTGCGCCATGGCGCGGAACGAATAGCCGCTGTGATCCTCGCCGCCCGGCGGCTTTTCCGAATCCCCGTAGCCGCGCAAGTCGGTGGCGACCACGGTAAATTCGCTCGCCAAACGCGGCGCGATTTTGTGCCAGGAAAGGTGGGAGAACGGATTGCCGTGCAGCAGCAGCAGCGGCGGTCCGTCGCCGCCGCGCAGCGTGACGATGCGCGCGCCGCTGGTCTTGATTTCGGTGCGCGTGAAGCTTTCGAACATCCCAGGCTCGTTCCGTTCCGCGTCGGCGCGGCGATCACTTCGCCGCGATGCCGGCGGCCCTGGCGAGCGTCGCGGCGATCGGCGCCTCGCGGGCGATGCGCGCGTCGAATTCGTCCGGCTGCATGATCATCTCTTCGACGCCGAGCTTGGAGAGCTTCTCCTTCACGGATGGATCCCGCAGCCCGTTCACTATCTCTTCGTGAATGCGAGCGACGATGTCGCGCTGGGTCTTCTTCGGTACCATCGCGCCGACCCAGAAATCGAAATCGGAATCGGGAAATCCCGCCTCCAAGGTGGTCGGCACCTGCGGCAGAGCAGACGTGCGCTTCGAGTTGCTCACGGCGAGCGCCAAGACCTTGCCCTCGCGGATGAACGGCATCGCCACGGGGAGCGGGCAGAAGTAGAAGTCCACTCTTCCAGCGAGCACTTCCGTGAGCGCCTCGGGAGCGCCCTTGAACGGCACGAGCTGCCCCTCGAACTGAGCGGCGAGGCGAAAGCGCTCGGCGGTCAGATGCGGTGGCGTGCCGATGCCTGCGGCGGCATAGTTGATCGAGCCCGGCTTGGCCCTGGCGGCGGCGACGAGGTCCTTGACCGTGCTGATGTTCTTGTCTGGCGGGACCACCAGCACCAAAGGCACGTTGCCCAGCGGCGTGATGCCGGCAAAGTCCTGCACCGGATCATAGGGCATGGGCTGGATCGCGGGCGCGGTCACCAGCGCGTTGGAATGGACCAGGATCGTGTGGCCGTCGGGATCCGCCTTGGCGACGGCCCCAACACCGATGGCTCCGCCCCCGCCCGGTCGGTTCTCGATGATGATGGCCTGCCCGACACTAGCCGCGACGTGCTCGAACACCGTTCGCGGAAGCAGGTCGGTGGCGCTCCCGGGGGCGAATGGCACGACGACTTGGACCCGCTTGGTCGGCCAAATCTTGGCTGCTGAAGTCTGGGGCGCCGAAGTCTCCGCCGTGAGCGGCCCGATCATCATCCCCACGGATGCGGTCGCCGCAATCGCGGCAAGGGCAGCCGATCCGCACGCATTCCATCTGTGCACGCTATCGCCCTCTTGCGCGGCGCCGAGGCATGCAACGTCGCCGACCGGCGCGTGCGAGCCTAGCCGATCGCTTTTCGCACCACCACCGTCAAAGCGACGGCCCTAGCGGGAAAGGACGATGAATTCGGTGTAGCGGCCGGTTTCCCGACCGAGGCCCTCGTCGGAGATCACCAGCGACGAGCCCGGAATCAAGATTTCGCTGATGCGGTCGACCGCCTCCGTGGGCATCTGGATGCGGTCAAGCGCTTGCGCCGCGCTCACCGGCGGTTTGACTCGCACCGCCGGCGCAGGCGCCTCCCTTGATTTCTTCCTGGTGTCCCTTTGTTCGGTCGATGCCGCCGGGTCGGACGGGACGCTGATCACGTTCCAGCGCATGCCGCCGCCGTTGTCGGTTACTTCCATGGCGGTGAAGACGTGCGTGCCCAGCGGCTGATCGGGCTGTTCGATGACGATCGGCATCTCGAAGAGCGGCATGAAGCCCTGTCGCACGAAAATCTTTTGTTCCTTGCGGCTCACGAATACCGCGACCTGTCCGCTGCGCTTGGTCGGCTGCTCGGCAGCCTTGGGCGGCGGCGCCACCGGCTTCGCCGGATCGACAGTGGGCGCAGGTTTGACCGCATCGCTAGCGCTGGGAGCCGCCTCGGTCGGCCGCGGCGCGCCGACGGCCGGCACCAGTGCCGCGGGCTCGCTCGTCTGCGGCAGCTCGGGAGCATCGCCCGCATCGCTCGGCGCCACCGGCGCCGCGCCCTCCATGGATTGGATGAACTCGGCCAGACCGGACGCCTTCGCTTCGTCGCTCACTTGAGCGCCCGGCGTCTCGGTCGCTTGAGCGCGCTGCGCCTCGTCTGCGACGACGTCCCCGTCAGGCTCCATCGTCTGCCCCGGCGTTGTCATCTCGGCGGACCCGCGGTCACTGGTCGCGTCCGACCCGGGTTTGGCCTCGGCTGGCGCCGCCGCGTCGATTGCCGCGCTTGCCGGCTCCGCAACCGGCGCCTGAGCCATCACGATTGTGCCGACGACATCGCGCCCGTCGGTCCCTCCCGGCGCCGCGACCGCGGACTCGGACGGCTCCAGCCTCGGCGCGAACAGCTTCGGATGCGCGAAGTCGACCGGGGCGAGCTCGTGGTGAGCCACGATGACGCGTACGCCGAGGTTGGTGATGGGCCACAGCTTCTGGGCGAAGTCATGCGACATGCGAATGCAGCCGTGCGAGGCCGGATAACCCGGCAGCACGCCTTCGTGCAGCGCCACGCCCGACCAGGTGATACGCTGCATGTAAGGCATCGGCGCATTGCTGTAGAGATTGGAGTGGTGATAGCGGTCCTTCTCGATGATGCTGAACACGCCCGTCGGCGTCGGATGGCCGGGCACGCCGGTGGAGACCGGCCCCTGCGCCACGCGCACGCCATTGCTAAAGAGCGTCACTTTCTGATTGCCAATCGAAACGACGATCTGCAGTGGACCTTTCGGCATTTGGCCAAAACCCACCTCCTTCTTCTTGGGCTCGGCTTTTTCCTTTTTCGTGGCCGTGGGTGCAACCCTGGCCTTGCGGGCGGGCATCGCGGGCCGCGGGGCGTACCAGCCATCGTACCAACCGTAAGGCGCGCCCATCCCGCGCGTCGCCGCGTCGGCTGGACCCGCCCAGCCGGCAAGACAGCTCCATGCCACGCCCGAGATCAGCGCGATGCGCAGCGCCTCGCGCCGACCGGACGCCAGCGGGGCGGTGCCCGTGAGTTTCGCCAAGCGATTCTCCCAACTGCTGGATTTCAGGCAGCCGCGGGTGCGATGCTCCCTGTAGACATAAGCGTTGCGCGCGCAGAGTCGATCGACTGGGCGACGCCGCAAGATGCCTGACGCCAAGGCTCCCCTGATTCGGTAAATAAATCTGGTAAGCCGGCGCGCTCGGCTTAAGCCAAATCATGCCGGTTGCGGTAACCGGGTAAACTTGATCGGCGGCGTTCGATCAGCTGTCGAGCGCGCGAGTGGTATCGTCGAACAGGTCATCGACCTCGATTTTTCGCGGAATGAGCCGCTGCTGCAGCGCGTAGGTGATAATGGTCTGCAGCGCCGGCCGGCAGGCCTCGAGGCCGAAGGCAAGAAAATCGATCGCACCCGCCTTGGGCAGCCCGGCCGCGGTCTTGGCTCGCAGCAGCAGCCGGTAAATGTCCTTGACTGTTTGCGGGCTCGACTTTGCGAGCTTTTCCGTGACCACCACCATGTGGTTGATCGGCACCACGTGATGGCGCGCGTACCACGTCTGCGCCGCCGCCTCGGCGTGCGGGATCAGACTTGTGAGCGTGGGATCATTGGGCAGATCCGCGCCGTAGATCGCGGCGTCGAGCTCGCCCTCGCGCAGCATTTTGAGGAGATTCTTGTCCGCGCCCGCGCGTTCGACGCCCGGCGGCTCGTGGTATTCGGCGACGTGCCCATCTTCGAACGTGACCCAGCGCACCTTGCCAAGGTCGACGCCGTAGTCGTTCTCGAGGATGCCGCGCACCCACACCGCGGTCGTCTGGCTGTAGGAGCGAACACCGACGCGTTTGCCGGCGAGCTCGGCCGGCGCGAGCGGGCGGGCCGCATTGCACAAGATGGTGCCGTGCTGAAACCGCCCCATCATGGTCGCAGGTACGAGGACGAGCGGCTTGCCGTAGGCCTTGGCCTGCACATAGGTCGCAATCGCCATCTCGCTGACGTCGAACTTGAGCTCGCGCACCATCGGCTTGAAGAACCGGTTCGCCGGCCTGATGTCGGAAAAGGTGAACGCGACACGCGGCGATTTGATCTCGCCGCGCTTGAGCGGCAGCGTGTGCGGGTAGTCGTCGAAGGCCGCGCTCAGCGTGGTGACGTGCGTGTCGACGCTCATGAGCTCATTTCCTCGTGAAGCAGCCGGGACGGCGGGCCATCCATTCTGGAACATTTTGAGGGTCTGACGCGAGCGCCTTGTGGGGCGCGCCCGCCCGCAGCGCGCAAACCCTCGGGGTGGGCTATCATGGCGCCACGCGCCGGCAATCGACGGCGCGATCCGC
>JAFAHL010000658.1 GCA_019237215.1 Hyphomicrobiales bacterium
TGTGCAGGCGCTGCGCCATGCACCAGATGGGTGTAATCCCGATGCCCCCCGCGAACAGGACTACGTGGCTTGCATTCTCCACGAGCGGGGAATTGTTGCGCGGTGCGCCGATCGTGAGAATCGCGCCGACACGCAATTCTTCGTGCACGCTGCGCGATCCGCCGCGGCTTGCCGGATCGCGCTTGACCGCGATGCTAAAGGTTTCCGGGCGCGGCTCCGGCTCCAGCAATGAATATTGCCGCACGATTCCGTTCGGCAGATGCAGATCGATGTGCGCGCCGGGCTCGTAGGTCGGCAACGGCTTTCCGTCCAGCGGCGCAAATTCGTAGAGGTTCGTATCGCGGGCGGCATAGCGGATCGCGGTCACGCGCATGTCGATCAGGTCGTCCGCATGCTCCGTCGGCAGAGCCTTGGCAGGTGTGGCCGTCGCTGTATTCACCAACTCTTCTCCTGCGGCAGTGCCAGCGTCATCGGGCACGCAAGCCGGTTTGTCAAATATCAGGCATGAGATATGCTCCGTCCGCGCGCAATCCAACCGGCGGAAAAGTCGAGCGGATTCCCCGCGGTGCCGGTTGCGCCGCGCCGACCGAACGAACGACGTCGCTCCTGCCGACAAGCAAAAGCGTCGAACTTGGAATGCGCCCAGGTTGGGGGCAGGGAGGGTGAGTTGAACGGCATGCCAAAAATCGCAGGTCTGGCGGCGGCGGTGCTCGGCTTCGCGCCGTCGCTCGTTGCGGCGCTTTTTCTGCTGCTTGGTGCCCCGCCCGCCCGCGCGCAGGACAAGGCCACCACGCCGTCGCCCCCCTGGCTTGACCCGGCACTGCTCCCGGCGGCCAGGGCGGAAGGCTCGCTCATCGTCTACTCGTCGACCAACGAGCAGGAAGGGCTGCCACTGTTCAAATTGTTCACCGACGCCACCGGCATCAAGGTCGAATATGTGCGCGCATCTGATGCGGTGCTGATGTCGCGCATGGGAATCGAATTTCGCGCCGATCAGAAATCCTACGACATCGTGCAAACCGCGACCATCAACAAAATGCCGGCGCAAATGCTGGCGGCCTACGAGCCACCCGAGGCCAACCACATTTCTCCGAATGCTCGTGATCCGAACCAGCGCTGGTACGGCGTCTATGCCAATTACAATTCGCCCGCCTACAACACCGAGCGGGTGAAGCCGTCCGAGCTGCCGGGGAGCTACGAGGAGTTCGCGCAGCGCAAGGAATGGGCGGGCAAGGTCGCCATCGACGGTACCGATAACGAATGGCTCAAGGCCATCGTGCAGTACTATGGTGATCGCGACGGCATCGACCTCGTCAAACGCATCGTGGCAACGCTGCGGCCCGTGGTTACCGACGGCCATTTGGCCATGGCGCGCGCAACCGGCGCCGGTGAATATTGGATATCGCTGAACAACTACGTGAATCTGTCGATGAACGTCAAACTCGCCGGCGGCGCGATCGACGCGTGGGCGCTCGACCCGGTCACGCTGTTCTTCGGCCAGGTCGGCGTGAACGCCAAGGCACCGCATCCGACCGTGGCGCGGCTTGCCGCCAACTTCATGCTCAGCCGGGAGTGCCAACAGTTCCTCGCCAAGTTCGGACGGCTGCCGACGCGCAACGACGTGCAGTCGAATCCGCCGGACATCATCGAGATGCTGACGCACAAGAAGGTCATCACGGTGCTGATGGCGCCCGAGGAAGAGCGCCGATGGCAGCGGCAATTCGACCAGCTGTTCAAGGGGCGGTGAGCTCGGATCTCCGACAACGGGAACGCTGAGTGAGCATCGCGAACGCACGTCTGGACGGGCTGCCGGGCGCCGGTGCCGCCGGTCGGTTGGCTGCGCTTTTGAACCTGCCCAACGTTTTGCTGGTCGGCTGCGTCGTCATCGCAGTCTGGTTTGTTTTCGTTCCGCTGTCGGCGCTCATCTACAACGCCTTCACCGAAGATACCGGATTCGGGCCCGGCGCGTTCTCATTCGACAATTTCGTCGAGGCTTATTCGAGCTGGCACATCCTGCGATTGTTTTGGAATTCATTGGTGTTCGCCGTCGGGACGGCGCTCATGACCTTGGTCATGGGCGCGCTCGTCGCCTGGGTCGTCGAGCGCACGGACGCGCCCGGCGGCAGCCTCTTTCACACGCTATCTCTATTGTCGTTCGCAGTGCCCGGATTGCTGATGGCGATGGCCTGGATTTTCGTCTTCAGCCCGAACATCGGCTGGGCCAATGCGCTGCTCAAATCGGCGTTCGGGCTCACCGAGGCGCCCGTGAACATCTATTCGATGGCGGGGATGACCTGGGCGCTGTCGAGCCACTATTTTCCGCTCGCCTATCTGGTGCTGGGGCCGGCGCTGCGCGCGCTCGACGTGCGCATGGAAGAGGCCGCCCTGATGGCTGGCGGAAGTTATCGGCAGGTCTTCGCCAAGGTCACGTTGCCGTTGTTGCGGCCCGCGATCCTTTCGGCGCTGCTGCTCCTGTTCGTGATGGGCATGGCCTCGTACGAGGTACCGCGCCTCATCGGGCGGCCTGCGCGCATCGACGTGTTCACCACCGACATCCAGGGCGCCATCATCGCGGCGCCCCCGGCCTTCGGGGTCGCTAGCGCGCTCGGATTGACCCTGCTCGCGGTCTGCGTGGTCGCCGTATTCTTCTATCGCCGCGCCACGCGGCACGCGGAATCGTTTGCCACCATCACCGGCAAGGGCTATCGGCCCACGCGCGTCAAGCTCGGACGCGCCCGCTGGCCGGTCGCGCTCGGCGTCGCCGCCATGTTCATCCTCGCACTCGGACTGCCACTGATCACGCTCGTCTGGCAGTCGTTCTTCCGCAATCTGGCGCAGCCGTTCTTCTCCACCGGCGCGCAGGCGACGCTCGACAATTACGAGTTCATCCTGAGCTATCCGATCTTTCTCGCGGCGTTGAAGACGAGCGTGCTGCTGGCGGCGATGGCTGCGACGATCGTCGCCGGCCTTACTTTCGTCATGGCTTGGATCGCGCAGCGATCCCTGCCGCGTTACGGCTTCGTCCTCGACGCGCTCGCCTTCGCCCCGATCGCGATCCCGGGCGTGATCGTGGGTGCGGGCATCCTGGTCGCCTATCTCATGCTGCCGATCCCGATCTACAATACGATCTGGATCCTGCTGGTCGCCTACGTGACCTTGTATCTTCCTTACGGCATGCGCTTCGCGTCGAGCGGGATCACCCAGATCCATCGCGAGCTCGAGGAGGCCGCGGCGGTCTCGGGCGCCGGGCTTGCCCAGATCTTCCTGCGCATCATGCTGCCGCTTCTGGCGCCGGTGCTGCTGGCAGGCTGGATCTACGTTTTCGTGCTGGCGGTGCGCGAGCTCGGCGCGTCGATCTTTCTCGTCGGTCCCGGCACCCATGTGCT
>JAFAHL010000242.1 GCA_019237215.1 Hyphomicrobiales bacterium
GGAGATGTACGCCGTGCGCGCCAAGGAGCCGGCCAAGATGAAGGATCAGTGGGACATCTACGAGGCGCTCGGCGCCGTCCCCGCTCCGAACGAGGACATGGAGATCATCGCCCCGCCGAAGGACGGCACCTGCAAAATCGGGTGAGCAGAGAGCCGGGGTCGACTCGCATCATCTTTCTGTCGTTCCCGCGCAAGCGGGAACCCATATTCCAGAGCCGATGATTATGGGTCCCCAGCATAAGCGCGTTTACGCGCGTCTTCCGACGCGCTATGCGCGGGGACGACATAATATGAGCTGATCAACCAGCTCGTATTGACCCGCCAAGAGTGGTCGCGTGCAGCTCGTCTTCATACTCGAGCAGGTTCTTAACGGCCTCCTGGTCGGCGCTTATTACCTTTTGATCGCGCTCGGCCTGTCGCTGATCTTCGCGCTCGGCGGCATCGTTAATCTCGCGCACGGCGGCTTCTACGCGATCGGCGCCTATCTCGCGGTCGTGCTGGCGGACCGTATCGGGTTCGCGGGCGCGCTCGTGGTGTCGCCGCTCGCCGTCGGTCTCATCGGCGTCGCGACCGAGCGGCTGTTGTTTCGCCGCTTCTACCGTTCCGATCCGATCTTGAGCCTGCTGTTGACCTTCGGGCTCGCGATGGTGATCGAGCAAGGCCTGCGCATCGTGTTCGGCGCCACCCCGCTGCCGTTCTCGATCCCGCCGGAGCTGCGCGGGCAGATCTTCGTCGGCGACTTCATCTACTCGCGATACCGTCTCATCATCTTGGCCGTCGCGGTCGCCGCCGTGACGGCGACGTGGTTCATCGTCTACCGCACCCCGTTTGGCCGCGTGGTGCGCGCGGGCGTGCAGAACCCCGACGTGGTCGGCGCGCTCGGCATCTCGCTCGCGCCTTACATGACGGCGATCGCCGCGCTCGGGGTCGGGCTCGCCGGGCTTGCCGGCGTGCTGCTCGCGCCGATCGCGGGCGTGCACCCGGCGATGGGCGCGGAAATTCTCACCGCGGCGTTCGTGGTGGTCGTGATCGGGGGCCTGGGCTCGTTCTGGGGCGTGATCGCCGCCGCCGTGCTCGTCGGCGTCGTGCGCGGCGTCACCATCTACTTCAACCCATCCTGGGGCGAAGCCTCGATGTATCTGCTGATGGCGCTGGTGCTGCTGGTGCGGCCGCGCGGCCTTTTCGGCGAGCGCATCCAAAAGTTCGAGTAGCCGGCAATGCGCCATCAATACGCCCCCCTTCTGATCGCGCCGCTCGCGCTCGCGGTCCTTCCGTTCGCCCTCGACGTCGTCGGCCTGCCGCTGCGCACGGCAATCGACGTGGTGGTGTTCGCTATTGCCTGCATGGGACTCAATGTTCTGGTCGGCTACACCGGCCTCGTCTCGTTCGGTCACGGCGCGTGGTTCGGACTCGGCGCCTATGCCGCTGCCTTGAGCCAGCGGTACTGGTTTTCCGGCGAGATCGTTCCACCGTTCCTATTCGCGATTGCCTTTGTCGCCGCCGCCGCGCTCGTCTCCGGCGCGCTGATTCTTCGCCGGCGCGGCGTTTATTTCTCGCTGCTCACGCTCGCGCTGACCGCGCTTTTGTTCGCCATCGGTTACCGCTGGACCGAGCTCACCGGAGGCGAGAGCGGATTGGGCGGCGTGACCCGCGCGACGGTGCTCAACCTCGATCTCGAATTCGATCACGCCTACTATTGGGCCGTCGCGGCAATCGGCATGGCAGTGTGTTACCTGCTCTGGCGCTTCCACCGCTCGCCCGCCGGCAGCGTGCTGGTGGCGATCCGCGAGAACGAGGAGCGTGCGCGCTTCCTCGGCTATCCGACCAATCGCTACAAGCTGATCGGCTTCGTGCTGTCTGCGACCGTGGTTGCGATCGCAGGCGCGCTCTCGGTGTTCAATCACCGCTTCGCGTCGGCAGAGCCGCTCACGGTGGCGTTCTCGGGCGAGCTCGTCGCGATGGTGGTGATCGGGGGGATGCGCAGCTTCCTCGGTCCCGCGCTCGGTGCGTTGTTCTTCATCCTCTTTCGCGAGTTCCTCTCGATCTGGACGCCGCACTGGCTGTTTTATTTTGGTTTGTTGTTCGTCGGCTTTATCGTGTTCTCGCCGACCGGTTTAGTCGGCGTTGCCGGACGGATCATGGCGCCGTTCCGCAGGCGGATGATCGAGGCCGCGGCAATGGCCGGCCGGCGAATGACCCAGGGCGCGGAACTGCCGCAGGTCTATCGCCGCTCCGCCGCCAGCGCGGCCCCAGTGCTGGCCGCACGCGGTCTCGTCAAGCGGTTCGGCGGCATTCACGCCGTCGATGGCATCGATCTCGCGGTCATGGACGGCACGTTGCACGCGCTCATCGGTCCGAACGGCGCCGGCAAGACAACCGCCTTCAATCTCGTGTCAGGACTCTTTCCACCGGACGCCGGCACGATCGAGCTCGAAGGCCGCTCGATCGCCGGCTTGAAGCCCGAAGACATCACCGCGGCCGGCGTCGGCCGCTCATTCCAGATCACAAATCTGTTCGGGGGGCTCTCGGCCGCGGAGAACCTGCGGCTCGCCGTGCAGGCGCACAGTCCCAAGCGTTTCGCGCTCTGGACCTCGGCCGCGGCAGTGGCGGAGGTGAACGAGGCGACGGCGGACCTTATCGACTTTCTCGGTCTCGGCGGCCTCGAACAGGCGCAAGCAGGCTCGCTCTCCTATGGCGGCCAGCGCCTGCTCGACATGGGGCTCGCCATTGCGACTCGGCCGCGAATCCTGCTGCTGGACGAGCCGCTCGCCGGGCTCGCCGCCGCCGAGCGCACGCGCATCGCGGCGCTGCTGACGACCATTTCCGCGGAAATTCCCGTGCTGCTCGTCGAGCACGACATCGACCGGGTGTTCCAGATCGCCGACCACGTCACGGTCATGAACGAGGGCAAGGTGCTGGTTGATGGCACGGTCGAGGACGCGCGCAGCGACGCCAAGGTGCGCGAGGTCTATATCGGTTCCGGTGCCGCTGCGCTCGCCGCTAAGCCGCGGATCTCGGCGGCCGGCACGACGGCGCTCCTGGTGGTCGACAAGGTCGATACTTTCTACGGCAAGAGCCACATCCTCAACGCTGTCTCGCTCGACGTGCGCGAGCACGAAATCGTGGCACTGCTTGGCCGCAACGGCGCCGGCAAGTCGACGCTGCTGAAGACGGTGATCGGCATCGCTCCCCCCGGCGCGGGCTCGATCCGGGTCGCCGGCGAGAACACCGCGGGCTTCGCCTCGGCCGAAATCGCGCGGCGAGGCATCGGATACGTGCCGCAGGGCAGAGGTCTGTTCGCCGGGATGACGGTCGCCGACAATCTGGCGTTGGGGCGGCTCAAGCGCATGACCGGCAGCGGCATTCACTGGGGCGACGATCGCATCGCCTCGTATTTTCCGCGGCTTGCCCAGCGCTGGCACTCGCCGGCGGACTATCTCTCGGGCGGCGAACAACAGATGTTGGCGGTCGCGCGCGCGCTTGCAGGAGACGTTCGCGTGCTGCTGCTCGACGAGCCATTCGAGGGACTCTCCCCCGCCGTCACCGAGGAATTGTTCGAAACGTTCGACCGGCTCCGCTACGACGTCGCAATGATCATCGTCGACCACCACCTCGATCTTGCACTTGCCCTGTCCGACCGCACCGTAGTGCTGGAGCGGGGGGCCGTGACCTGGACCGGCCCTTCGCACGCATTGAGAGACGACCTCGCGCTGAGGAGGAAGATGCTGTGGATGTGAAGAATCGCGTCGCCATCATCGGAGCCGGTTTGATCGGCCGCTCCTGGGCGATCGTGTTTGCAGGCGGCGCCTTCGATGTCGCGCTCTACGATGTCGGGCTCGATCTCGCCGAGAAGGCGCGCACCCTGGTGACCCAGGGACTGAGCGACCTCGCCGAGCAGGGGCTCATCGACGATCCCCAAACGGCAGCGGCGCGCGTACGGGTCGCCGCCAATCTTGCCGACGCGCTCGACGCCGTCGACCTCGTTCAGGAGAGCCTGCCCGAGAGCATCGAGACCAAGCGCTCGATCTTTTCCGAACTCGACCGGCTTGCCGCGCCCGAAGCCATTCTCGCCTCCTCCACCTCGACCATCGTGGCGAGCCTGTTCACGCAAAGCCTCAAGGGACGCCATCGCTGTCTCGTTGCCCATCCGGTCAACCCGCCGCATCTCATCCCGCTCGTGGAGCTCGTCGGCGCGCCGTGGACGGCACCCGAGATCGTCGCAAAGGCCAAGGCGATTTATCAGGCCGTCGGCCAAGCGCCGATCATCGTCAAGCGTGAGATCGAGGGGTTCATCCTGAACCGGCTGCAGGCCGTGCTGCTGTCGGAGGCGTTTCGTCTGGTTGAGGACGGTTACGTTGCGCCGCAGGATCTCGACAAGACGCTGAAGGACGGCTTGGGCTTGCGCTGGTCATTCATGGGGCCGTTTGAGACCATCGAGCTCAACGCGCCACGCGGCATCCCGGATTACTGCCGGCGCTATGGCGCGAGCCTGAGCGCGCTGAGCGCAGCAAATCCCGCGATCTACGAGGGCGAGAACCTCGGTCGCATCTTGGCGCAATGGGAGAAGGCCTTGACGCCCGATCAAGTCGCCACACGCATGCGTTGGCGCGATCGCAGGCTTGCCGCGCTGCGAGTCCATCATCGTTCCCAACCGGCCGATTGATCGCTCTGCGGACGAGCAATGATGGTCATTTCGTTACGCGCCGCACCGCGTCCGGGACACGCGCAGCACTAGCGCACGGGCGGCGGAATTTGGATCAATTCGCTGATCTGCCCTTTCGCCAATGGCGTCTGAAGATATCTCGAGGTTATCGCCTCCTTCATGATGGCATCGAGACCAACGATCTTGTCCGGCAACAGCATGTTCTTCGTGAAGAATTCATCGCGCAGGCGCTGGGCGAAAGCTTCCGATACGCCCGCGAACTCGGCGTATCGTTTGATCGCAGCGGGGTCGGAATACATCCAGTCGATGGTCTCGCGATAGGCCTGCATGAAGCGTGCAAGAACATCCTTGCGTTTCTGCAGCGCGTCCGCATTGGTGATCACCACGCGCACGGTGTCGCGTCGGATGGCGGGAACCTCGCTTGCCCGCGCCACAACACGGATTTTCCCTTGCTCGATGGCCTCGACCCCAAATGGGGCCTCTGCCCAACCGACGTCGACGTGACCCGACATCACCTGGTTGAACGTGGCCGTGGCTCCCCCTATTGCGATTGGTCGCGCCTTGAGGCTGAATTGTTTGATGAGGTCGAACACGTCGTATCGACTGGCCGGGTTACTGGTCCAGTAAGCGATGGTCTTGCCATTGATGTCCTTGACCGTCTTGATCGGCGAGCTCGCCTGAACATACCAATAATTGGCAGTACCGGTCGTACTCGCCCCGATCACTCGCACCGGGGCGCCTTTGGCATAGGCGCGCAGCACTCCGATCGTGCCAACGCCCACTCCCACGTCGGTGCCGCCCGACGTAACGGACGGCTCGACCTCGCCATCTCGCGGGTAGACCACGTCGAGGTCGATGCCGTGCTTGGCGAAGATGCCGGCGGACTGGCCGAGCTCCGGTGGCGCCGACTCCCAAGCCCCGCGCTGGGCGGCGGCGAGTTTGAGCAGGTCCGCCGCCGATGCCTGGGGCGTGGCCGCAGCCAACACGGCAACCATCGCGGCCACACCGACGATAACGTTCCCATTTCCCGCCTGCTGCATCGTTGCTTGCGTACTCCTCACAAAAACTGGCGCAGTTTCGCTGGAGGTCGTGACCGCGTCCCGTCGGCCAGGCGAGCGAGCGAGGGCGTTGATTGCGCGCATGGATCGTGTAATTCCATCAGCACGTTACAAGCGTATCCGATCCAATGCGTGGCATAGGGGCATTCCCCCGGTCGCAGCATAGAGCGCCCTCTCCCCCACTGTGCGCATCTCTCGTCTGTGAGCAGGAATACTGAAACATGACCCTCGGTGATCTGGTTCTGGCGGCGCAAGCGAATGGGGTAGTCGACGCAGCGATGGAGGACATCATCGCAAAGGTGCTGACTCACCTCAAGATTGAGGTGGACAACATCACGTTCGAGGCACTGTTCCAGCGTCTGGTGGATATCGCGCTGGCATCCATCACGATTGCAAACATATTGGCCCTGATCGGCGCGATTTTTTTCGTCGCCACGCTCTTGATGCGGACGATGGTGCCGCTGCGGGTGACCGGCATTATCAGCGATGTGTTCTTCATAGGCTATGGCGTGCTGTCGGGCACGGTGACCACTCTCATGTTATATATTCTGCTGCTGCCCATCAACATTTTCCGCCTCGGTCAGATGCTCAAACTCGTGAAGCGGGCGCGGATCGCGGCGCAAGGCGATCTGTCCATGGACTGGCTCAAGCCATTCATGACCCGGCGCCAATACCGCAAAGGCGATGTGCTGTTTCGCAAAGGGGACCGGGCCAATGAGATGTTTTTCACGGTGACCGGAAAATTTCTGGTGACAGAATTGGGTATCGAGCTCCCGCCGGGACGGCTCGTCGGCGAACTTGGTTTTCTCTCACCCGACAACCGGCGTACGCAGTCGCTGGAATGCACCGAGGATGGGCAGGTGCTGGCCATCACCTACGATAGGCTGCTCGAAATCTACTTCCAGAATCCGGAGTTCGGCTACTACTTCCTGCGCCTGAGCACCGAGCGTCTACTGCAGAACATCGCGCGTCTGGAGGGAATTATCGATCAATACAAGGCGCAGGCGGACGGCGTGAAAGATACGAACCAAGCTGACGACGCGAGGCAGGACTGAGGCTCGGTCCATCCGCGGCAACGGGACGCAGGTCGAATATGAGGCGCGTTTCTTGTACTTTGATGTCGAACGGAACGACGCGCATTCGGCGCGCAACCACCCAGATCGAGTTTGCAGCGCGCTGAACGCGCCCTGCCGCGTCACGGTCGAGGATTTAAGAAAAATGCCTCCACCGGGCGATCTCCCTTGTTGTCGACCTTGTGCGGGCCGTCGAAGCTGTAATCGCTTCCCAGCCCTTTGACGGTGGCCGCGGACGCGAGCGCGCGATTGGGCGCACTCGCCGCCTCGAGGCGCGCCGCGATGTTGACGGTGTCGCCCCAAACGTCGTAGGCGAACTTGCGCGTGCCGATGACCCCTGCCATCACGGCCCCGGAATGCAGGCCGACCCGGATCGAAAACGGGACCGGCAGCCGCGAGCGCAACCGTGTAGTGGCAGCGATCATGTCGAGGCTGAATTTCGCCGCCATGCGGACGTGATTGCCGCGCGGCGTCGGCACGCCGGACACCGCCATGTAAGTGTCGCCGATCGTCTTGATCTTTTCGATGCCGGCATCTTCGGCGAGCTTGTCGAATTCGCTGAACAACTGATTGAGGCAGCCGACGATTTCGTAAGCCTTCATGCGCGCCGTGATCTTGCCGAAGCCGACGACGTCGGCAAAAACGACGGTGGCATCGTCGAAATGGTCCGCGATGTTGCTTTCCCCGTTGCGCAGGCGGCTCGCGATCTCGGCCGGCAGAATGTTGCGCAAAAGATTCTCCGAATGCCGCTTCTCGGCTTCGATCTTGCCCACATACTCGTTTTCCAGCGCTCGCAGCGATTGCCTGCGCAGCGCCGCCGCGATCCGCGCGCGCAAGATCGTCGGATTGAACGGCTTGGGCAGATAGTCATCCGCGCCGAGCTCGATGCATTGTGAAATCTTCTCGGCGTCCGTGTCGGCGCTGATCATGACCACCGGGATATCTCTTTTGTCCGGATCGCTCTTGATTTGTTTGAGAACCTCATCCCCGTTCAGATCCGGCATCATCAGGTCGAGCAGGACCAAACTGAATTTTTCCTTCTCGATCAGCGCAAGCGCCTCGCTTCCACTGGCCGCGCTGGCGATCCGCTCGTGACCATCGGATGTGAGCATCAGTTCGAGCGTGTACCGATTGTCCTCATTGTCATCGACGATAAGTATGCCGGGGAGATCCGTTGACATGCGCACCTCGAAGTCTTCCCGATCGGCTGATCATTTTACCATGCATGCGGCGACCTGAACCTGATCGGCGGAGGGAGACATCTTCATCATATCGCTTGCACCAGCAGCTTAGAAAGGCATCCGACGGCGATCGGTTCCCAGCACGATTGGCTGCTCAGTTCATAAATCGCGGCGATCCTCCGGAGCCTCGCCGAGATCGCGATAGACATCGACGGCCTGGCGGTGCAGCGAACGCGCGTCCGCGAGGTCGCCGGCGAATAGCCGAGCGGAGGCAAGCGCGCTCAGGCAGCGCGCCAAGGTCTTGGTTGTTCCGAATGGGCGCACGAGCGCATGGGCTTTGCGCAGGAGACGTTCGCCCTCATCGACGCTGTCCGGCAACAGCCGCGCCGTGCCCGCCCGCAACAATACGCGGCCCTCCTGAAAGCCGTCGCCAACTTTGTGATAGAGACTGGCGGCGCGCACCGCCTCATCGTAATCGGCGGGATCGTCGAGCTCCCTCACATCGCCGGCTTGCCAGGAGAGCAGCCGCGCCGTTACCTCCGACGGCGTCCCTTTGGCGACTTTGTCGAGCGCCTCAACGACCCAGCGCCGGTGCTCCAGGATCAAGCCGAGTTCGGCCCACAGCACGTGGCTGCGCGCCACCAGCTCGACCCCGACCGTGACGTCGCCGTCCGCTCCGAAAGCCCATTCCAGCGCGCCGCGCAAGTTGTCGACGTCGCAGGCATAGCATTCCATCCACTGCCGCGTCGGGGTCGTCTCCCACTCCGCCGTCGCTTGCGCGAGCCGCGCGGCGAAGTGCTCGGCGTGCCGCCGGCGCATGCGCGAAGCATCGGCGAGCTTTTCGGACGCATAGTAGCGGGTCGATTCGAGCAGGCCGTAGCGAAAATCGCTGCTGGCCGGATCCGCATGCACCAAGGATTTCTCGACCAGCGACAACAGCAGATCGCCCACCTGCTCCGCTGGGACTTCGGCGCTGGCAACGACTGCCGTGATCGATGCGAGCGCCGCGCTGCCGAAGAACACCGACAACCGGGCGAGCAATATCTTCTCCGCATCGCTGAGTAGGGCGTAGCTCCAGTCGATCAGGGCGTGCAGCGTCTGCTGTCGCGGCAATGCCGTGCGGCTGCCTGCGGTCAGCAGACGAAAACGTTCATCGAGGCCGCGCGCAAGCTGCTCGAGCGACAACACTCTGAGCCGCGGCACCGCCAACTCGATTGCCAGCGGAATGCCATCAAGCCGCTGGCAGATCGATCCAACTGTCGCAGCATTGGCGTCGTTCAGGGCAAATCCGCCAAGCGCGCTCGCGCGCTCGACGAAAAGCCGCACGGCGGCGTATTCGCCCGCGCGCGCCGCCGTCAATGTGCCGCTCGCGTCCGGCGCCGGCAATGATGGGACGCGAACGATGCTTTCTCCCGCGATCGCCAGCCGCTCGCGGCTCGACGCCAGAATCGACAGGCGGGGGCAGCTGCGCATCAGCCTTTCGGCAACACGTGCGGCTTCGGCGATGACATGCTCGCAATTGTCGAGGATCAGCAAGAGCTGTTTGTCCTTGAGTGCCGATGCCAGCGTTTCGATCGCGCCACTGGGAGCATTGAGGCTCACGCCCAAAACGTCGCCGACGATGGACGTTACCAGCTGCGGATCATTGAGCGGGGCCAGCTCGGCGAGCCATACGCCGTCCGGATAACGGTCGAGGACGTTGCGGCCTACCTCGATCGCGAGCCGGGTCTTGCCGACGCCGCCCGATCCGGTCAGCGTCACGAGACGATGTGCAGCCAAGCGCGCCGTGATGTCCGCGAGGTCCGCTTCGCGCCCGATCAAAGTGGTGAGCTGCTGTGGGAGATTGTTGGTCGCGGCACCGATGGCCGCGGGCACCGTCGTGGTTCGGTCGGGGGCGGATGCCGGCGCGGCTGCGACCTCGGCGGCGCTTTCGCG
>JAFAHL010000421.1 GCA_019237215.1 Hyphomicrobiales bacterium
CCACTCGCCGTGGATTCCAAAGGAGAACGTCCGCTATTCCTATGCCTGGATCAAGGGCGCCGCGGGCCCCGCCTCGCGCCAGCAGGTCAAGAAATTCACCGACGCGATCATCTACGAGATGAAGCGCCATGGCGTGGCGCGGGAAAAGCTCGGTGTCGATTTCATCGACATCAACATGATCAACATGTTCAAGGAGAAGAAGATCAATTGGGTTGACGGAATGACGCCGATGATGGAGGCGCGGGCGGTCAAGAACGTCGATGAGCAGGAGTGCATGCGCATCGTCGGCGCGATCGGCGACGCCACGCACTGGGAATGCATGAAATTCCTGCGTCCCGGCATCACCGAGAACCAGGTCACGGCGCACCTGATGAAATACCTCTACAACATTCCGGGGATGGAGGACGTGGAGGACGTGATCGTCTCGTCCGGCCCCAACACCTGGCCGAACTGGCGCAATTTCTCCGACCGCATCATCCAGCCCGGCGACATCGTGTTCATGGATTTGGCCGCGCTCACCTGGAACGGCTACAAATCCTGTTATTACCGCACCTATTGCGTCGGCAAGGAGCCGACGAAGGAGCAGAAGGACACTTACGCCACCGCGCTCGAATGGCTCTACGATTCAATCCACGCGGTGAAGGCCGGCACCACCACGCGCGAGATCGCGAAGAAATGGCCGTCGGCGAAGGAGGCGTGGGGCTACAAGGAAGAGGACCAGGCGGCGGCGAATCTGTGGGGCCACGGCCTCGGCCTGGCGCAATACGACCCGCCGGTGATCTCGCGCATCTGGTCGCTCGACCACCCGGTCGAGATCAAGGCCGGAATGACCTTCGCGCTCGAGACCCAGCACGGCAAGCGCTTCCGGTACGGCGTGCGCATTGAGGAAATGCTGATCGTGCACGAGAAGGAGATCGAGATCATCTCGAACTTCCCGGTCAAGCAGATCACCGTGGTCGATCCGATTCCCGGCTACGCCGACCACGTGAAATGATCGACGTCTGGGCATGACGCAGTTCATCGTCCCGCTCGCAGCCGCTGCGGCCGTCGACGCCGAGCGGGTCGGCCCGAAGGCGGCAAACCTCGCGGCGTTGGCGCATGCAGGCCTGCCGACGCCGGGCGGCTTTTGCCTGAGCGCTGATGCCTATCGCGCGCAGATCGCGACGCTTGGACTTGAGCCGATGGTGCGCCGCTTCGCGGTCGCCGATGTCGTCGAAGAGCGGCGTCTGGCGGTCGAGATCCGGCTCGCCCTCTACGAGCAACCGGTCGCGCCCAGCATCCTCGCGCCACTGCTCGCGGCCTGGCACGACGCGCGGAAAACGAGCGAGGGGCCGAGCGCGGTGCGCTCCTCCGCCCTGATCGAAGACAGGAAAGGCAGCAATTTCGCCGGCCAGTTCGAGAGCTTTCTCGGTATCGATGACGAGAGCGCGTTGCTGACCGCCGTGCGCGCCTGCTGGGCGGCGCTGTGGACCACGACTGCGCGCCGCGGCATGGCAAACCACGCCCGCTCGCCTGCGGACACGGCCATGGCCGTGCTTATCCAGCCGCTGGTCGACGCGCGCGCCTCCGGCGGCGGTTTGAGCGAGACGGCCTCCGGAGGGATGCTCATCAGCGCGACCTGGGGGTTAGGCTCCGCCATCGCACAGGGTGAGGTGGTCCCCGATCGCATCGTGCTCTCGCGCCAGGGGTTTCTGCGCACGGTCGATGCCGGCCGCAAGCATCACCGCGAGAGCTGCGGCCACGGCGCCGGCGCCACGCCGCAGGCGGTGCCGAACGAACTCGTCAACGCGCCGTGTCTTGACGCCGCGCAAGCGGTGACGCTCGGCCGCATGATGCGCAAGGCGGAAGCCGTCGTCGGCGGTCCGGTTGAGGTCGAATGGGCACTCGACGATGTGGGTTTCAAGTTGCTGCAGGCGCGCCCGCTCATCGTCGAGCCGATCACCGTCGCCGACGAGATCTGGCGCAAGCATCCCGGTCTCAGCGGACACCCCGCGGGCGTCGGCTGGGGCGCCGGCCGCGCGGTGGTGGTGAACTGCGAGTGTGAGTTGACGCGGGTTGCGCCCGGCGACGTGCTGGTCACGCGCATCGCCAGCCCGGCGCTGAGCCACGTGCTGCCGCGCGTCGCCGGCGTGGTCGCCGAGCTCGGCGGCTCCACCTCGCATCTCGCCTCGCTCGCGCGCGAGCGCGGCATCCCGATGGTGCTCGGCGTGCTCGACGCCACCAGCCGCATCCCCGACGGCTCGCAGGTCGCGGTCGACGGCGTCGCTGGCGTCGTGCGGTGGATGGTCTGATGCGCCCGCGCATCTTCATTACCCAGCCGGTCGCCCGCAGCGCGATCGAGCGCTTGCGCCAAGTCGCGAGCGTCAAGGTCAATGCGGACTCGAGCCGCATTATTCCCAAGAAGACGCTCGTCGCCGCTGTGCGCAAAAGCGACATTCTGTTCTCGCTCCTGCACGACCGCATCGATCGCGACGTGATCGCCGCCAATCCGAAGCTGCGCGCCGTCGCCTCGCAGGCGATCACGCCGGACAACATCGACGTCGCCGAGGCGACCAGGCGAAAGATTCCGGTCACGGTCGTCCCGCCGATCGTCGCGGAGGCGACGGCCGACATCAATTTCGGCTTGATGCTGATGGTCGCGCGGCGCATGGTCGAGGGCGACCGCCTCGTTCACAAGCGCCGCTTTCCGGGCTCGCAGTCGAGCCATCTCGCGGGAGCCGCGGTCTACGGTAAGACCATCGGGCTGGTGGGGGGCGGCGGACGCATCGGCTCGGCGGTGGCGCGCCGCGCCCGCGGGTTCGGCATGCGCGTGCTCTATTGGGCGCCGCGACGCAAGCCGGAGAGCGTCGAGCGCGAGCTTGCGATGATCTACGCGCCGCTCGATCAGCTGCTCAAGGAGTCCGATTTCGTCTCGCTGCATTCGCCGCTGAGGCCCGAGACGCGCCACCAGATCGGTGGACGCGAGCTCGCCCTGATGAAGTCGACGGCTTTCCTGATCAATACCGCGCGCGGGGCGATCGTCGACGAGGCGGCGCTGGCGCGCGCCCTCAAGAAACGCCAGATCGCCGGTGCCGGCCTCGACGTGTTCGAGCACGAGCCGGACGTGACGCCCGCGCTGCTGCAAATGGCCAACGTGGTCACCACGCCGCACCTCGGCAGCGCCGTGGTGGAAGTGCGCGAACAGATGGCCAATATCGTGGTCGACAATATCCTCGCGCTGCTCGACGGCAAGACGCCGCCGCATTGCGTCAATCCGGAGGTGTTACGTGGACGATGACGCTGCGCCCGGGAGCGGCAGATGCCCCGTTTCTTGATCGCGGTCACTGACAGCCCGTTCCCCTCGCTCGATCCGGCGAAGGCGGCGCTCGCACGCGTCGATCCCGAGCTGCGCATGGCCAAAAGCGCGTCGGCCGACGACATCTTGGCGGTGGCGCGGGACGCCGACGCCGTCCTCGTCACCTACGCCAAGCTGCCCCGCGATCTGTTGCGGCAGCTCACCCGTTGCAAGGCGATCGGCCGGTTCGGCCTCGGCGTCGACAACATCGATATCGCGGCCGCGGCCGAACTCGGCATCACCGTGACCTATGTGCCGGATTATTGCATGCACGAGGTTTCCGACCACGCCATGGCGCTGCTGCTCGCGCTGGCGCGGAAAATTCCGCTGTCCAATAAGCTGGTGCAAGCCGGACGCTGGGAAATGCCGGCCGTGGTGCCGATCCATCGGCTCGCCGGACGCGTGCTCGGCCTCGTCGGCTTCGGCAACATTCCCCGCGCGCTGGCGCCGAAAGCCAAAGCGTTCGGGTTGCGCGTCGTCACCCATGATCCTTACGCGCCGCCGCAGGCGCTCGCCGTCGCCGGCGTCGAAGGCGTGAGCTTCGATCGGTTGCTCGAAATCTCCGACTTCGTCTCCATCCACGCCCCGTTGATGCCGGCCACGCGCGGTCTGTTCAACGCCGAGGTCTTTGCCAAGATGAAGATGGGCGCGCTGCTCATCAACACCGCGCGCGGGCCCTTGGTGGACGAAGACGCGCTTGCGTCGGCGCTCGATTCCGGCCGCCTCGGCGGCGCCGCGCTCGACGTGGTTGCGGTCGAGCCGCTGCCCAAGGACTCCAAGCTGATCGGGCGCGACAACGTCATTCTGACGCCGCACACCGCGTTCTATTCGGTCGAGGCGCTC
>JAFAHL010000463.1 GCA_019237215.1 Hyphomicrobiales bacterium
TTGGCACGATCCGGTTGGTTGGCGATGAGATCATCACGCACGAGCAAGCCGTGCGAATAGAGGTCGAGTCCATAATCGGCGTAGGGAAAATCCTTCCAATGTTTGCCGACTTCCTTCGCCTTCGCGGAGAAGGTTGGTCCTTCGGTCAGAAAGAGCACGACCGCGTCCACCTGACCCAGCATCAGACTCGCGGCGCGGGCAGGCGGTGTCATATCGACCCATCGCACCGAATCGGGATCGATTCCGTTAAGCTTCGCAAAGGCCGGAAACATCACTCGGCTTGCATCACCGACGCTCGAACCGATTCGCTTGCCTTTGAGATCCTGCGGCGTCTTGATGTTGTTTTCTTCCAGCGTTCCGAAGGCATAGAGCGACTTGTCGTGAATGACGCCGGCGACCTTGACCAGCGCGCCTTTGGAGCGTGCGAGGATGAGCGTCGGCGTATCCGAGAATGCAAAGTCGACCGCGCCGGCCGCGTACGAGGAGATCGTCGTGGCAGACCCTTCACCCTTCACAATCGTCACGTCGAAACCGGCGTCTTTCCAGAAGCCCTTGTCGAGAGCGGCGAAGAACGGCGCATGCTTGCCGTAGGGCGTGAAATCCAAGAGAAAGGTTATTTTCTCCATCGGACGGCCGACCTGCATCTGCGCGAGACGGAGCGGCACCGAGCCCTCATTCGGAATGGTCGAAGGAGACGATGGGTGGCCCGCGCCGCTACGTAGGATTGGGGGGCTTGCGGTCTCTTGCGCAGAACTGGTGGCGGCCGAGCCGCCAATGACGGCGCCCACGGTGAGATGAAGGGCGGCAATGACCCAGACTCTTTTGTGGACGTTGCGCAGACGGCTCATCAGGACTCTCCACGATTGAGATACGGGGTAACGCCACATCACGGACCGCGTCGGGCCTTCGCGACGATATCCTCCGATCGCTGGCAACCCCGGCCGGGAAAACGCGTTGCCTGACGGCGCCCAAGCGAAACAGCCCGGTCAGCCGGTGTCAATGCTGATGTAGCCGATGCGCCGCTGCGGCATCGAAGCGCAGCGCGGCCACGGCTCCTATGCAATCCTCGGCTCAGCCGGACCGTGCGTGCCGCAGAACCTCGCGCGCATTTTGTCCGAGAATTTTCTCGCGTTGGGCCGATGGCAATTGCTGAAGCATCGGTAGCGCGATGGCGCCGTTCGTATCGCCGATCTCGTAGGGAAAGTCGGTGCCGAACATGACGCGATCGGCGCCGACAAGATCGATCAAGAAGCGCAGCGAAGCAGGGCTTGCTACGACCGTGTCGTAATAGAACTGGGTGAGGTAGTGACTCGGCGGCTTCGTGATGTTGGCCCGACAAGCGGGGTTCGCCTCGTACTTGGGTGCGTGATAGGCAAGGTCGAGGCGCCCAGCGAGATAGGGAAGCGTTCCGCCTGCGTGGGACAACACCAACCGGAGCCCGGGGTGGCGCTCGATCACGCCGGAAAAGATCAGCCGCACGGCTGCGATCGTCACCTCGGTCGGCCACGCGATCACCGTGTTGAGAGTGTACTGGCCGAGCGACTCGCGGGTGATCGCTGTTGTTGCATGCATGAAGACGAGCAGACCCAGCTCCTCCAGCGTGTCCCATACGCTCGCGAACGCCGGCAGGTCGAGCGGCCTGCCCGCCGCCGACGTGGGTATGCAGGCTCCCTGAAAGCCGTACTCCCCGACCGCCCGGCGGATCTCGTCGGCGGCTTTGTCCGGCTCGCCCAACGGGACGACGGCCATGCCGCCAAGCCGGCCGCCTCCGCGCTTGACCAGATTCGCCGTTTCCCGGTTCATGAGACGTGCAATCTCGGTGCCGATGACATGCGCATGATCGGAGATGGTCCGCGGCGACGGTGAAATCAGCTGCAGGTCGATCCCGCGACGGTGCAGATTTTCTAACCGCGCATCGAGGTCCCACATCAACCGATCCATTTCGCCGTAGCCGCGGGTTGCGTAGCTGCCGTCGGCGCGAACCTCATAGGGCATGCCGTAGCTGGGCTTTGCCGCCGTCTCGCGGATGAAATCCTCGGAGGCGGCGTGGGCATGAACGTCGACGATCATGTTGTGCCTTGTGAAGCGTTACGCAGTCGTCAGGTGCGGCGACTGCGAAGCAGCGTGAATGCGAACGAGCGCGGGCGCTATTGATAGATGATCACGCCCATCGGCGTTGGGTTCCATCCGTTGCACGGATTGCGCTCCTGCGGGCAGTTCGAAATACCGATGAGCAAATCCATCTCCGCCCGTAGATCGTAGTAGTCGCCTGGCACGCTGGTCGGCTCCCGTATCTCCATGGTTCCGTTCCCGTCCACCTCGACGTTCATGAACGGAACGAAGGCATTGGGAATGTCTCGATAATTGAAACCCCACGGACCGAGTGCCATGGCGAGGTTGCCGCGGCAATTCGGGGTGTTCGGGACTCCGTAGCGGATGCGATTGACCTCCTCGCTGCACATCGGCCCATACGAATAGCTCAACGCGTTGGAGTAGTCCGTGATCGTCATCATCGGGCGGCAGCGAATGGAATAAATCACATTGCCCTTTATGAATTCGCGCCGCTTGTTTATCAGAAGCGAGTTTCCCATGTTGATCGCTTCGCCGAGATCCTCAGCATTGAAGCAAACGAGATCGGGCACCTGCTTGCCTTCGACGTCGACAAAACGCAGCACTTGCCCCTTCTTCATCTGAAAGGCGGCATAGCCGCGCGCAGGAATGATCCATTCCTCGACGATCGTTCCGGACACCGGATGCTTATGCAAGATGTCGCTGTGCGATGGCATGTCATCCCCCGTCCTTGCCTTTGCTTCAACTGCGCTGCACAAGCAGCAAAAAAAGACAAGCATGGCGGACATTGAGCGTCAAGGCAGCGGGGTTGAACATCCAGTCGGTCATGCGCCAATCGATCACGAGCTCGTTCGCATTTCGATTCGAGCGCGAGACGAGCGGGTCATTGACCCCCAACGTCATCCGTGAAAATCTCGCAATAATGGCACACGACAAGCCGCGCTCCCGGCGTCAATTCATACGTGACAGCGGCATCGCCACAGGTCTCGCCGCGGTGTCGCTCGCGTGCGGAGCGCGCGCCCAGACCAAGCGGCAGGTTAGCGTACGTCTCGATTGGATCTACCAGGGGCCGAATGCTGGCTTCATGGTGGCACAGGAGAAAGGCTTTTACGAACAAGCCGGTCTCAACGTCGAGATCGGTCCCGGCAAGGGATCCGGAAGCACCGCCCAGCTCGTTGCCAGCAAGGCGACGCAGTTCGGCTTCGCCGATGGTTATGTTGTCGGCAATGCCGTGTCGAAGGGCATGAATATCAGGGCGGTCGCCGGACTATATCGTCGCAATCCCACGGCGGTCGTGGTGCTCGCCGACTCCGACATCAAGACGCCGAAGGATCTGGAAGGCAAGACCATCGCCATTGCCGCCGGCTCGACCCAATTCCAGCAGTGGCCTGCCTTCGTCAAGGGCTGCGGGCTCGACGCCAGCAAGATTCGCGTCGCCAATATCGATCCAGCAGGCAGTCCGCCCGCGCTGATCACGGGGCAGGTTCCTGCCATCGCCGGCTACGCCTTGGGTCAAGTCCCAAGCGTGGAAATCCGCGGCAACACCAAGGCGCGCATCTTCTGGTATGCCGACTGCGGCGTCACCGCGGTCAGCAACTGCATCGTGGTTCATAACGATCTGATCAAGGAGGAGCCCGAGCTGGTCCGCGCGTTCATCAGTGCCAGCCTCGAAGGATTCTTGTACGGGCGCAAAAATCTCGAGGAGATGATCGCCATCGCCCGGAAATACTCGCCCGCGATCGAGCCGGCGATCGCACGACGTGAGGCTGAAATGTCCTGGCAAAGCTGGATCTCGCCGAACACAGCCGGCAAGCCGTTCGGCTGGATGGCCGAAAAGGACTGGGAGGAAACGGTCGAGGTGCTCAAGCAGTACGGCGGCGTTACCACGCCTCTCGCC
>JAFAHL010000184.1 GCA_019237215.1 Hyphomicrobiales bacterium
GCGGCAACTTCAACCCCATGTCGTCCATCGTGTCGGCGATGATCTGCGATACAGCGAGGTTACGGAACCACTTGTGGTTTGCCGGAATGATGTACCAGGGCGCGTGCTTGGTGCTCGTCAGGGCCATGGCGTCCTCGTACGCCTCCACGTATTGCGGCCATAGCTCGCGTTCGGAGTAGTCGCTCTCGCTGATCTTCCAATGCCGCGACGGGTCCTCGAGCCGCTGCTTGAAGCGCGCCAGCTGCTCTTGCGGGCTGATGTGGAGAAAGAACTTCAGAATGGTCGTGCCGTTTTGCGACAGCATCGTTTCGAAGTCGTTGATGAGATCGTAGCGTTTCGACCACACCGAACGCGGCACGAGCTTGTGCACGCGCACCACGAGCACATCCTCGTAATGCGACCGATTGAAGATCACCACTTCGCCCTTGGCCGGCGTGCGCAAGTGCGCGCGCCAAAGGAAGTCGTGGGCAAGTTCCACTTTGCTCGGCTGCTTGAAGCCGAAGACGAACGTTCCTTGCGGGTTCATCCCGCTGAACACATGCCGGATGGTGCCGTCCTTGCCGGCCGCGTCGAGCGCCTGCAGCACGACGAGAAGGGATTTGCTGCCGTCCGCGTAAAGCAGGTACTGCAGCTTGTCCATGCGCTCGGCATGCTTTTGGATCTTGGGCAAAGCCTTCTCGTGGGTCTCGTTCTTACCGGTGTAGGACGCATCGATTTTCGACAGGCGAACCTTCGCTCCAGGCTCGACCACAAATTTCTTTCGATAATCCATCCTGGGTGCTCCCGTTACGATGCCGCGTGCAGCCGAAGCGATTGGTTCACGATGTGCATGCTCCTTGCCTGCCGCGCGGTCCGGTAGGCGGCGAAGCGCTCGCTCAGCAGTCGAACGCCGCCGAGCACGAACATCCAGGCGATGTTGTAGAGCCACACCCATCCGATCAGGGTCCACGGGATCGCCGGGACGAGCCAGCCGAAGCCGCACATCAGCACCGCCAGGATCTGGGTCAGCACGATTGCGCTCAATAGCGGGAGCGCCGGGAATGGCGGCAGGAAGAACCAGCGTTCGCTCCTGGTGATGAACAGCAACAAGTGGCCGCCCGCCACCAGCTGGAGGAACATCACGGTCTGCAGCTGATCCTCGCTCGCCAGTCCGAAATAGTCCTGCAGGTGCTCATGCGAAAGCACCCGGATGCCGATCAAGAGGAGCCCGAATGTTTCGACGATCGAGAACACGCCGAGCACGGCCGCGATGCTAAGGAGCTGCGGCATGTGCCAGCGGATCGGCTTCGTGCTCACGGGAGTATTGTCGTAGGCGATGGTCATGATCGGGACGTCGTCGAGCAGCGACATGGCGACGATCATCATCGCGGTCAGCGGCGCAAAGTCGAGAAAGATGGTGGACAGCACGACCACGAACATGATGTCCATGGTCAGCGCGATGCGGTAGATCGTGTAGGTGGTGATCCGCCCGAAGATGCGCCGGGCCTCGTCGATCGCATCGTTGATGACGGAGAGGCCCGGCGCCGTCAAAATGAGCGCCGCGGCGCCGCGCGCCGCGTCGGTAGCTCCCGACACGGCAGTGCCGCAATCCGCTTGTTTCAACGCCGGCGCATCGTTGACGCCGTCGCCGGTCATCGCAACCAAGTGACCGCGCGCCTGCAGCGCCTTGACGATGGCGTATTTGTGCTCCGGGAACACGCGGGCAAAACCGTCAGCCCGCTCGATGGCGTCGGCGATTTCCGGCGGGACGTGGTTGGGATCCATGTCCTTTGGAAAGGCCTCGGCGGCCGGGATGATGTGGGTGCCCATGCCGAGCAGGCGCGCGGTCTCGATCGCGATGGCGGTATCGTCGCCGGTCACCATCTTGACCCGCACGCCCTTTTCGTTCGCCATCTCGATCGTGGCTTTGGAATCCTCGCGCGGCGGGTCGAACATCGGCAATATGCCGAGCAGCGCCCAGCTCTGTCCTGCGTCCTCGGAACGGGCGACGGCGAGCGCGCGCGAGCCTTTGGCGGCGAGCTCGTCGACCGTCGTCTTGACCCGCTGCGCGACATCGGCCGGCGGCCTGGCGAGATCGGCGATGACCTGCGGCGCCCCCTTGGTGACCACGACGCTTTTTCCCTGAGGATCGGTGACCGTCGCCGCGGTGCGCTTGCTGACGGGATCGAAGGGGACGAATTTTACCTGCTTGTAGGTTTTGAGCGCGCTCTGGTCCTTCAGCGCGGCGATCACCGCGGTGTCGATGGCGTCGCGATCCTCGATCTTCGAAGCCAAGGCCGCGGCCAGGATGCAATCCTGCGCGCTTTTGGCCGAAAACAGGATCGGATCGCCGAGCGTGAGCTGGTTCTTGGTCAAGGTCCCGGTCTTGTCCGAGCACAGAATGTCGACCCCGGCCATTTCCTCGATGGCGGACAGCTTGGA
>JAFAHL010000326.1 GCA_019237215.1 Hyphomicrobiales bacterium
AACGCATGCAATCGATCTTCGCAACGACAGGCGATGTATTGTTGCTGGGCGCATCGGGGACGGGCAGCCTCGAGGCGGCGGTGACCAACATGTTCGGCCCGGGTGACATTGTCCTCGCGTGCCCGACCGGCGTTTTTGGCGAGCGCATCGCCACGATCGCGAAGATGTGGGGCTGCACCGTCGAGATGCTCGAGACGCCATGGGGCGCCGGGGTCGACCCTGACGCGTTGGCCGCGCGGCTGCGCGCCGACCGTGAAAAGAGGATCACCGGCATCCTGTTGACGCACAACGAGACGTCCACCGCCGTGCAGATCGATTTGGGCGCGATGTCGCGTGCGATCGGGGATCACCCCGCCTACGTCGTCGTCGACTCGGTGAGCGGGTTGGGCGCGAGCGAATTCAAAATGGACGCGTGGAAGCTCGATGTCGTCTGCGCTGCATCGCAAAAGGCGCTCGCGTGTCCGCCCGGCCTCGCAATGGTCGCGGTCAGCTCGCGCGCGTGGAAGAAGATAAAGGCGAACAAGGCGCCGCGGTTCTACTTCGATTTACACAAGCACAAGGAGTTTTTCGACAAGGGCGAGCCACCCTGGACGCCGCCGGTTTCGGTCGCTTTTGCACTCGACGTCGCGATCGATCTTTACCAAAGGGAAGGGCCCCGGAACGTCTGGGCGCGTCACGCGCGCTACACCGACGCGCTTCATCAGGCCATTAAGGCGCTCGGGATGCAGATCTTCTCGCGTGACGGCGTGCATTCGGTCACCGTGACGGGCATTCTCACGCCGCACGGCCTCGACAACAAAACCGTGCTGACGAAGCTGCGCGACGAGCATGGCGTCGTGATCTCCGGCGGACAGGGCAAGATGACCGGGAAGATGTGGCGTTGGGGGACGATGGGCGCCTTCTCCGAGGCCGACATGGTCGCCGCGCTCGCGGCCTTCGAAACTGTCATCCGGCAGATGGGCTATCCGTTCGAGGACGGGGCCGCGGTGAACGCGGCGCTCGAGGTTTTCGCCGGGACTGGCAAGAAGGCGCTCCCATCCCAAGCGGCTTCATTGCGAGCCTGACGCGCTCGGGCGGTGCAGTGCTCGCCCTTGCCCCTAAAGCACGGCGGCACAACGGCGCCAGAATCCTGCCGTGCGGTTGGCGTAGAAGCGGACGGACATTCGGATGGCATTACCGCGAAGAGTGATCGTGACGGGCGCCGCGCAAGGCATCGGCCGCGCGGTGGCGCTGCACCTCGCCTCGCCCGGTGTTGCGCTCGCAGTCTGGGACGTCAAGCGCGATGGCGTCGAGGAGACCGCGAAGCTCTGTCATGAAAGGGGCGCGACGGCGCGCGCCTGGACCGTCGATGTCGGCGATGCCGATGCAATCGAGGCCGCGGTCGCCGCCTTCGAGCGAGCCTGGGGCAAGCCTGACGGCCTAGTCAACAACGCCGGAATTTTTCCTCGCGCCCGGGCGCTCGACATGAAGCTTGCGGAGTGGGAGGAGGTGCTGCGGGTCAACCTGACGGGAACGTTCGTCACTGCGCGCACGGTCGCGGCCCGCATGAAAGACTTGGGACGCGGCGCCATCGTCAATACCGCCTCCGGTCGGGCGCTCGCTGGGGCCGCCAACGGAGCGCATTACGCCGCCAGCAAGGGCGGCATTATCGCACTCACGAAGTCGCTGGCGCTCGACTGGGCCGCCTACGGCATCCGCGTGAATTGCGTCATTCCGGGGCTCACCGACACGGCGCAGCCGCGCGTCGAGATGGGCGATAACGAACTCTACGCCGCCGGCGCAAGCATCCCGATGGGCCGCATCGGCCGTCCGGAGGATATTGCCGCGGTGGTCGCGTTCCTTCTCAGCGACGACGCCGGCTACATGACGGGGCAGTCGGTGGCCGCGAACGGCGGCGCGATTATGGTTCCTTGAGCGGCCGCTTATTGATTGATGCTCATACCCATCACTCGGCCGCTTCGCTACCGAGTAGGGGCATGACCTTGGTGCCGAAGATTTCCATTCCCTCCATCATCGGAGTGAAGCGAGGCACCATGATTTTGATGCCAACCTCCTCGTACCGGCGCAGGCGCTCGGCGATGAGCTGCGGTGTTCCGACCAGGCCCGCTCCCAGCGCATTGACCATCCGGTCGCGCGGTCCGGCACTGCGCTCGGCCTCGTCGGCAAGTCGTTCGGCTTCTGCCTGCGTCTTGCAGCAGATGACCTGCGGATTGATCGCGTAGCGCAGCTTTCGTCCGTATGTCGCGGCAAGCTCGTCCATCGCGCGCACATCGGCCGCCATGCGTTCGATATTCGACTCGAAATTGCGATAGCCAGGCTTGTACTCGGCGAACCAGACGTCGCCGTGCCGCGCAATCAATTCCTTGCCTTGGGGCGAGCGGCTGGCGGCATAAATCGGCGGGTGCGGCAGATGGCTCGCCTTGGCGACGATATCGCCCCGATCAGGAATGACGACCTTGCCGTCAGCACCGGTCAGCGCCGCCCGCACATGGGCGCGATAGTACGTGCCGTCGAAATTGAAATCGGAATCGGTCCACAGGCCCTTGATCACCTGGATGTACTCGCCCATGCGCGGATAGCGCTCGGCATCGCCGATCCAAGTGCCGTTGCTGAAGAGGTCGAACTCCTCCATCCACCAACCGTTGACGATGTCCAGCGCACAGCGTCCGCCGCTGATGCGGTCGAGGCTGGAGGCCATTTTCGCGACCACCTGCGGGGTCACCATACCGGGATGCACGGCGACCATGAGCTCGATGCGCTTGGTGACCATGGCAAGCGCGGAGGCGAGCACCCAGGCCGAAAGATCGGGGCCGAGGAAGCGCTCGGCGATCAGCGTGGTGTCGAAGCCGAGCTCGTCGGCGCGGCGGACGACGTCGCACGCGAACTCGAAAGACCCGTCCTTGCGGCCCGCGAGGCTCGCGCATGATTTGATCTCCGCGACGGCGTGATCCATGCGCGGTTCCGGCCGGATGGTGTGAGGCAGCGGAGTCCAGATTCCGAATTTCATCGGCCGTCTCGGCACGACTGAGCACTGCGGCAATGCGAGCCAGAAAAATGTATAGGTCCGTATTGGCGATCTTGCTAGCCTACGTCGAGTTGCGGCTGCAGCGTGGCCAGATATGGATGGAGATTGCGATGTTGCCCGTCTAGCAAGGCCTGCATTTGCGCGCTGCACTGGCCTTGCTGTTGGCCTTGGCCGTACCGCCCACGCTGTCGGCTGGCGCCGCGCTCGCGCAAACCAAGATCACCGCGGGGATGGTTGCGCACGGGCCCCCACAATGGCCGCAATACATCGCCACCGAGCTCGGCTGGCTCAAGCAGGACAATATAGAACTCGATTTCGTGACGGCGGGCGGCGGTGGCGCCCAGCAACTCGCTGCCGGCGCGCTCGATATCTGCCATAGCGGCTATCCCGATTTCGCCCGCGCGTCGCTGCAGGGCGCGCCGGTGAAGATCATTATCAACGACATTGTGGCGTCGCCCTACGCGGTCTTCGCCAAGCCTACCATCAGAGAGATCGCCGATCTCAAGGGCAGGCTGATCAGCATCGGAGGCAATAACGACATCACGTTCATTTACATCAAGCCGTTCCTGGCCGCTGCCGGATTGAAAACGAGCGACGTCGATTTCATCTTCGCCAAGGCGGCCGCAGACCGCTTCTCCGCGCTAGCCGCCGGTGGGATCGATGCCACGATCCTCAACCACCCGACCTATTCCAAGGCGGTCTCGCTCGGGTTCTCGAACCTGGGCGACACCAAGCCCTACGCCGAGGACATTCCTTTCACCGTTTGGGCGGCGAACATGCCCTGGGCCGAGAAGAACCGGAACACGCTTGCTGCATTCGCGCGCAACTACAAGCGCGGCGTGCGCTGGCTCTACGATGCCGCCAATAAGGAACTGGCAATCGACATCCTGATGAAATACGCCCGACAAGCCCGCAAGGATCTTGAAGAAGCTTACGACTATCAGGTGACCAGGTTGAAGCTCTATGGTCTCGACGGTGACGTAGCGGACAAGACCTACGACAAGATGGCCGAGGGACTGCTCGAGATCGGCTTTATCAAGAAGCCATTTCCGCCTAAATCAGCGATCTTCGACGGCAGTTTCGTCCAGCAGGCGACCAACTGATGACGAGCGGAGGCAGGCTGGCGCAACGGGTCGCGCTGGTCACCGGCGGCGGTGGCGAGATCGGCGGCGCGATCTGTCGGCGCTTCGCCGCGGAAGGAGCCGAGGTCGCCATCGCCGACCTCGATCCGGCCAAATCGGCGGCGGTGGCGCGCGCCATCGCCGGCGGCGGCCGCGCGCTGGCGCTCGAGGTTGACGTCGCCGATGAGGCGAGCGCGAAGGACGCGGTGGAACGCACCATCGCGAGCTTCGGAAGGCTCACCACGCTGGTCAATGTCGCCGCCACCGTCACGCCCGATGGCACGGTCGAGACGCTTTCGCTCGATGACTGGAACAAGGCCATCGCGGTCAATCTCACCGGCGCCTTCGTGATGTGCAAGTATGCCGTACCCGAGCTGCGGCGTGCGGGCGGCGGCAGCATCATCAACATCGCCTCCCAGCTTGGCCATCTGGGCGTGCCGCTGCGCTCGCCTTACTGCACCACCAAGGCGGCCCTCATCCATTTCACTCGCATCCTGGCGATGGACCACGCCGTCGATAAAATCCGCGCCAACACGATCTCGCCCGGCTTCATCCTCACCGAGCGCTCCAGTCGGCGCTCGGGCGGCAAGGAGCGGGCGCGCGCCGTGGCCGGGCCACGGCACCTGCTCAATCGGCCGGGCGAGCCGGAAGAAATCGCCGCGGGTGCGGTCTATCTTGCCTCCGACGACGCGGCCTTCGTCACCGCGACCGATCTTTTGATTGATGGCGGCTACATCGCCTTCAAAGGCCGGATCG
>JAFAHL010000355.1 GCA_019237215.1 Hyphomicrobiales bacterium
ACCGCCGCGGCCGGCGCGTCAAACGCGATCGCTGCGATCGCCGCCGCCGTGTAGGGGCCGATGCCGGGCAGCGCGGCGAGCGCCGCTTGGCTTTCTGGAAAGTGTCCGCCATGGCGCTCGACCACGGCCTTGGCGCAGGCGTGCAGATGTCGCGCGCGCGCATAATAGCCGAGCCCGGCCCAGAGCTTCAGCACGTCCTCGAGCGGCGCCGCCGCGAGCGCGCGCACGCTCGGCCAACGCGTGGCAAAGCGCGCGAAATAGGGTACGACCGCCTTGGTCGTGGTTTGCTGCAGCATGATCTCGGAGAGCCAGACGCGATAGGGGTCGGGCCGTTCGCCCGGCAGCGCCCGCCAGGGAAGCTTGCGGCGATGGCGGTCGTACCAAGCCAAAAGATCGGCGCTGAGATCGGCGCTGAGATCAGCACCGTTCGGGCCCGGCGGCTGCGACGCGCGCTTTCGCCGCTTCATCCCACCTGCTAGCGTCATGGCCGATCGATGTGGCAGAGCCTTGCAGCATGAACAAGCCCGGCAAGTCCTTCGCGCGGCCGCTCGCAGATCTTCTGCACAAGACGCTGACCGATGCGTTCGCCAAGCAGGGCTTCGCTTCGAGCGAACTCGTTACCCGGTGGGCCGAGATCGTGGGCGCGGAGATCGCGGCCCATTCGGAGCCGGAAAAGATCCAGTGGACGCGGGGAGCCCAGGGCCACACGCCCGAGCCTGGTACGCTCGTGCTGCGGGTCGAGGGACCGGCGGCGATCGAAATCCAGCACCTCTCCGGCGTCGTGCTCGAGCGGGTGAACCGATTTTTCGGTTGGCAGGCGGTCGGCGGACTGCGGCTGCGGCAAGCGCCGCTTCGCCGTCGCGAGCAAGCGCCGCAGCCCACCGGCGATCCCGAAGCGGCGGCGCGCATCGCCGCCGATCTCCCGGAAATCGCCGACGAAAATCTGCGCGCCGCGCTCGGCCGGCTGGGGGCGGCCATCAAACAGTCGTGACCGCAAGGCCTTGGCAGGGCGGCCGGCCATTGCCACATTCGCCGTTTGAAGGTAGCGAGCTAGCTCGAGATCGACTTAGGCGATCGACTTAGGCGATTCACTTGGGCGGTCGACTGGGCGAAAGCCGGCCCCATTGCGCGGATATCACAGATCATGACCAAGGACACCGAAGCCAACCCGACCGTCACGCGCCGTCACGCGCTCCTCGGCGTCACGGCGGTTATCGCAATCCTCGCGGCAGGCGGCGCCGGCTATGACCTCTGGAGCCCGGCCGACCCGGCAGCGGCTCAGACCTCTCCGGCCGGGGAAGTGCCGATGGCCGACCTGCTGGTGCCGGGTCCGCTCAGCGACCAGATCCAGGGGTCGGCCGACGCGCCGGTCACCATCGTCGAATACGCCTCCATGACCTGCCCGCACTGCAGCCATTTCCACGAGACCACCTACCCCGAGATGAAGAAGAAATACATCGACACCGGCAAGGTGCGCTTCATCTTCCGGGAATTTCCCCTCGATGCGCTCGCGGCCGCCGCCGCCATGCTGGCGCGCTGCGCCGGCAACGACAAATTCTTCCCGCTGGTCGAAGCCTTCTTTGCGCAACAGAAGGATTGGGTGGTGCAGAAGCCGCTGCAACCCATGTTTGCCATCGCCAAGCAGGCCGGCTTCACCCAGCAAACGTTTGACGAATGCCTCGCGAATCAGCAGATGCTCGACGCCCTCAAGCAAACCCAGGCGCGCGCGGCGGACAAATTCAACGTCAATTCCACCCCCACCTTTTTCATCAATGGCAAGATGTTCCGCGGCGCCCTCACCCCCGAGGAGCTGGACAAACAGGTCGCCCCCTATCTCAAGGGCTGATAACGCTTTTTTAACCACTTTCCGCCCTGCTGGAGCAGCGCCGGTCATCCGGGCGGCCCGGGCCGGGCGCCGTCCCGCCAGTGCGGGCGGGATAACGCGTTCTTTCTGTTGCGGAATCGCGCCCGGCGATTCATTGTGCCGGTCGATGCGGCGACCCTCCACCCACCGCTCGACCCTCCCATGGGCCCGAGGCCGGACCGAACGCGGTCGCCGTCGGGCGGTCAGGACTGGAACGGCGTCCCTATGAAACTCACGCGGCTGCGTCTGCTCGGTTTCAAATCCTTCGTCGAGCCGACCGATTTTCTGATCGAGCCTGGGCTCACCGGCGTGGTCGGGCCGAACGGCTGCGGCAAGTCGAACCTGGTCGAAGCGCTGCGCTGGGTGATGGGCGAGACCTCGCACAAATCGCTGCGCGCCGCCGACATGGACGACGTGATCTTTTCCGGCACGAACAACCGGCCGGGACGCAACAACGCCGAGGTCGCGATCCAGATCGACAACCGCGCGCGCAAAGCGCCCGCCCAGTTCAACGAGCACGAGACGCTCGACGTGTCGCGCCGCATCGAGCGCGAGGCGGGCTCCACCTACCGCATCAACGGCCGCGAGGTGCGCGCCCGCGACGTGCATATCCTGTTCGCCGACGCTTCGACCGGCTCGCGTTCGCCCTCGATGGTGCATCAAGGGCGCATCGGCGAGATCATCCAGGCCAAGCCGGAGCAGCGCCGGCGCGTGCTCGAGGAAGCCGCCGGCATATCGGGCCTGCATGCGCGGCGGCACGAGGCGGAGCTGCGCCTGCGCGCGGCCGAGCACAACCTGGCGCGGCTCGAAGACGTGATCAACCAGCTCGCGGGCCAGATCGACGCGCTTAAACGCCAGGCGCGGCAGGCGATCCGTTATCGCGCCGTCGCCGAGCGCGTGCGCAAGGCCGAGGCGACGCTATTTCACCTGCGCTGGGTCGCCGCCAATGCCGAGCTCGCCGAGGCCGAGCAGGCCAAGAGCGCGGCGGTGCGGCTCGTCGCCGCGCGCAGCGGCGAGCAGGCCGAAGCGTCCAAACGCCAGGCGCTTGCGGCCGCCGCGCTGCCGGCGCTGCGCGAGGCCGAGGCGCGCGCGGCCGCCGCCTTGCAGCGATTGACCATGGCGCGCGAGACGCTCGACCGCGAAGAGACGCGCGCCACCGAGCGCATGGCCGAGCTCGACCGCAGGCTCGTTCAGCTCGGCGACGACATCGAGCGCGAGCGACGGCTGGCCGCGGACGCACAGGCCGCGCTGGCGCGGCTTGCCAGCGAAGAGGCGGAGCTGCAGCGCGAGGCCAAAGCCAACGACGCGCAGCGCCCGGGCGCCGACAAGCGGGTCGCGCAAGCCGACGCCGTGCTGGTGCGCTCGGAAAAAACCGCCGACGAACTCACCGCCACGCTCGCCGACCTGACCGCGCGGCGCCATGCGCTGGAACATGCCGCGCGTGAGCACGACGATCGGGCCGCGCGTCTGGCCGACGAAATCGCCGCGGTGGAAGCGGCGCTCGGACAGGTCGAGGCGAAGGGACGCGCCGACCTGGCGCCGCTCGCCAAGGCAGCCGAGTCCACGCAGACCGCGGTCGTCGAGGCGGAAGCCGCAGCCTTGCGCGCGGAGGCCGCTCACTCCGCCGCCCGCCAGGCGCTCGACGTCGCCCGCGGTCCGCTCGCCGAGGCCGAGCGCCGCGGCCAGCGTCTCGACACCGAAGCCAAGACGCTGGCGAAGCTTCTGCATGTCGACGCCAAGAAGCTATGGCCGCCGGCGCTCGATCGCGTCACCGTCGACAAGGGTTACGAGGCTGCCCTCGGTGCCGCGCTCGGCGATGATCTCGAAGCCCCGATCGATCCGTCCGCGCCCATGCGCTGGGCCGGCGCCGCCATCGATGCCGCCGATCCGGCGCTGCCGGACGGCGTCCACGCGCTCGGCGATCACGTCAAGGCGCCGAAAGAGCTGGCGCGGCGGCTGGCGCAAATCGGAGTGATCAAGCGCGGGGAGGCTGCGCGCCTCGCGCCGATGCTCAAGCCCGGCCAGCGCCTGGTGTCGCGCGAGGGCGACCTCTGGCGCTGGGACGGCTTCTCGGTCGCCGCCGATGCGCCGGACGGAGCAGCCCGCCGTTTGGCCGGCAAAAACCGCCTCGCCGAGATCGAGGCCGAGCTCACGGCGGCGCGGCGCGATGTCGAGGACAAACAGAAAGCCGCGACGGCGGCCGAGGTCGAGGTCGCCTCCGCCGCCCAAGCCGAGGCCGCGGCGCGCGCGCACTGGCGCGCGCTGCAGCAGGAGTCGCAGACCGCGCGCGAGCGGCACGCCGAAGCCGAGCGCGAGACGAGCCGCAACGCGGCGCGCCTATCGGCGCTGCGTGAGGCGGCGGCGCGACTGACCGCGAGCCGCGAGGAGGCGACCGCGGGACACAACGAAGCGCAGCGCGCCCTCAAGGCGCTGCCGGGCGCCGCCAATATCGAGACGCAGCTTGCCGGCGCGCGCGGCGAGATCGAAGGCCAGCGCGCGCGTCTCGCCGAGGTGCGCGCGGAAGCGCAGGCGCTGGCACGCGAAGCGGAGATTTCCGCGCGGCGGCTCGCCGCGATCGCCGCCGACCGCCAAGCCTGGAGCGCGCGCAACGACGGCGCGGCGGCGCAGATCACCACCCTCGACGCGCGCGTGGAAGAGGCCAAGACCGAGCGCGCGAGCCTCGCGGATGCCCCGCGCACGTTCGAACAGAAGCGGCGCGCGCTCATCGGTGAGATCGAAACGGCGCAAGCGGAGCGCCGCGCCGCCGCCGATCAGCTCGCCCAAGGCGAGAACGCGCTCGCCGAGGCCGACCGCGCCGCGCGTGCCGCGCTCGAAGCCATGGGCACGGCGCGCGAGGAGGCCGCGCGCGCGGAGGAGCGTTTCGAAGGCGGCAAGCGCCGACTCGGCGACGTCGCCCATGAGATTCGCGAGATGCTGGAAATCGAGCCCGCCGAGGTCGCGAAGCTTGCCGGCATCGACCCCGGCAAGGCGTTGCCCGACGTCGCCGAGGTGGAAGCCGATCTCGAACGGCTGCGCCGCGACCGCGAGCGGCTCGGCGCCGTCAATCTGCGCGCCGAGGAGGAGCTGCGCGAGGTCGAGACCCAGCTCGGCTCGCTCGCGAGCGAGCGCGACGTCCTGGTCGAAGCGATCAAGCGGCTGCGTCAGGGCATCCAGAACCTCAACCGCGAGGCGCGCGAGCGGCTGCTCGCCTCGTTCGAGATGGTGAGCAACCACTTCAAGCATCTGTTCACCGAGCTGTTCGGCGGCGGCACGGCGGAGCTGCAGCTCATCGAGCACGAGGACCCGCTGGAAGCGGGCCTCGAAATCATCGCCAAGCCGCCGGGCAAGAAGCCGGCGACGCTGTCGCTGCTCTCCGGCGGCGAGCAGGCGCTCACGGCGCTTGCGCTGATCTTCGCGGTGTTTCTCACCAACCCGGCGCCCATCTGCGTGCTCGACGAGGTCGACGCGCCGCTCGACGATCACAACATCGAGCGCTTCTGCGACCTGCTCGACGAGATGACCCGCTCGACCGACACGCGCTTCGTGATCATCACCCACAATCCGATCACCATGGCGCGCATGAACCGGCTCTACGGCGTCACCATGGCGGAGCGCGGCGTCTCGCAGCTCGTCTCGGTCGACCTCGAAGGTGCGGTGAAGCTGCGCGAGGCGGTTTGATACGCGCGCATCGCGGGCTGACGTCTATGCCGCAAAACTCCGCTCCTTCCCGCGCATAGCGCGTCGAAGGCGCGCGTGAACGCGCTTATGCCGGGAATCCACGGCTTCGCGGCCGCGATGTCACCGTCCCTGGCGCGAAGCCAATCCTCGTCGCCGCTCCAGGCTCCGGCTCACGGGATGCGGGATGTATTGCCCGGCAGCACTGCGAGGCCGTTTGGCCGGCGCGCCCTGCTCGTCGATGGAGTCGAGGAACTCGTAGCGATTTGCCACCGTGATCCACGAATCGCGCATCCTGACGTAGAACTCGCGCTCGTCTTTCTCGTCGGCGCCCTGCGCGAGCTTTGCGCATTGGGCCGCCATCCGCCATGCGTGGTCGGATTTCGATCGCATCGACCCTGCCTTCTGTTGTCAGCATCCCCTACCATTCATGGTATGCCTTTTGTCGTCGGCGTCTGTTCGATCGGCGACTCAGCGCGACCCATTTTTGGGTTAGAGTACTGCCGCGCTGCGGAACTAAAGTGAGCCATCCGTTTTCCTCCTTAAAACGGAATCCGTTCTCCTCCCTAAAACGGAGAAGGGTCAATGCCGCTGTACTACTTCCATCTCAGCTTCGGCGATCGCACCGTGCCGGACGACGAAGGCGTCGAATTGCCGAACCGCTCGGCCGCCCGCGAGGAGGCGGCGGCGGTCGTCCGCGACCTCGCCAATCCCGAGGTCGCCGGCAATCCGCGGCGCTGGGCGAGCTGGTTCTTGCAGGTGGCGGACGAAGCGGGCGAATTCCTGCGTATGCCCATAGGGCACCCTGCCCTCGAGCTCGTGACGTCGGATGGCCAACAGCCTCAGGCCGAATCGTCCGAGATGAAGCCGGTCCTGCTGGCCGCGACGGTTGCCACCCGACAAGGCCGCCGATCAGCAGCGCTTGTTCAGCAGATGTCAGCGGTGAGAAAACAGACCGAACAATTGCTGCAACGCAATCAACAGCTGCGACACGAGCTTTCTACCCTATGTCTCGTCAGCGAAAGCATAAGGGTTCGCGCCAGCCGCCTGGTGTCACTCGCCCGGCTCGCGGGCGCGCCTGCGGACGACGTTTACCGCA
>JAFAHL010000441.1 GCA_019237215.1 Hyphomicrobiales bacterium
GCTGCAGACGCCGCCGGAGATCAAGCGGCAGGCGCGCCGTCTCGAGCGTCGTCCAGCCGAGGATGGTGATCCATTTGCGGCCGGGCGGCAGAGCGATGATCGAGCGCCAGCCCCCGGCCTTCGTGTCCCGGCGGTCTCGTCAATGCCGGGTTAACTTGGCGATTGCCGCCGGCAGGTCGCGTTCGTTGATCGAGCTGAAGCCCGCAAAGCAGCCGGTGCGGTCAACCAGGATCTGATCCCAGATGCAGCGGGTGTCCTTGTAGATCACATGGTAGTGCTGGAGATCGAAGCCCCGCGAGACGAGGTCGGCGATGACGTTGTCGGCGTCGTTGGTGACACTCCTGCCGCCGTCGTGATCGATGATGGCGATGACGTTGCCATGGACGGCGCAGCTGTAGACCGCGCGGCATTTGTTTTTGAAAAGCATTGGAGTCCCCCGGTTGGAGATTATATTGCAAAGGTAGAAGACTGGAGCCCAGTGCGCCTGATTTCGTTCAGTGCGTCCGGCACCACTGGAGCACGGCTTGCAGATTCATGAAGCTCACGCGCTCTGTGACCCAATCGAGTAGAAGGGTGCAGGGCGCTTCATCTCCGTCATCGGTCGATGAAAGGATGACGCCATTGCCGGCGAGCGGTTGGTGGCCGCCGTTGAACATGAAGAAATGCTGTGGCTGATCGTGCAGCCCTTCTTCATTGACGTAGCAATGGTGGAATTCGTCGAGACCCTGGGTGACGGGCTCGATCAATCCGCCGACGATCTGCTGGAGGGATTTAAGCGAGCCGTCGATGTCGGTGACGGTGATCGTGCGGTGTCTGGCGTCGATGATGATCGCGCGCATGGCGAGGCCTCCGGGAGTGGGTTGAGCGTGCCCCGGACCTGATCCGGAGGAACCGAGGCGCTCTCTTTGCGTGCACGGTTCATCCCTTCCCGGCGTGCCTCTCACTCTCGCGGCCCCGTAGGGAGCTGCGGCGGATCAGGACTGATCGCGCCGCTCGCCGCTGTCGGCGGGTAGTGTTGCTGCGCGGTTGGTCCGGTCCTCGAGCCAACCGGCGCGCCCATCCAGGGCAGAGGGCGGGTGGGGCGCATCCAGTCGGCGAAGGGCAGGATGAAGCCGAGATCCTGTTGGACATGCTGTTCGCCAACCCAGCGGGTCGGGATCACGCGGCCGGTCGACAAGCTGATCGCCGGGCCAAAGATCGTCTCGAGCATCATGTGCACAGCCTCGGCCATCAAACGGGGCCAGGCATTAGTGTCGGCGGGGGCACTCAGCCTGGTTGGAGGGGGCGGCATGACCGACGTTGAGGTCCCGGCGTGTGCGGTTCAGCCCATAGGGTTTGAAGAGGCGGCCGGGCATTGGCGGGCGTTACGAATGGCGAAGACCGCGCGCCCGGCGGTGCGCGGTCTCCGGTTTCAGTGCACGTCAGTGGGCGGCCGCGCCGTTGAGCGCGCTGATCGCGGGTTCGTCCTCGGTCAGGAAGGCGGGCAAATCCGCTGACCCGTCCTCGGCATCGCCGTGCGCGAGGTTCGCTTGATCGGGCCCGGGATCCGGCTCCGCTGAATGACTGGCCGTGGCCTTCTCGTCATAGGCCATGCCGGGCGGCAGCCACGCTGCGGCGCTATCGCGCGCGGACTGCGCGAGCCCGATGCAGCTGTCGCTGAGCGTGGGATCAAAGGCGTTTTGCAGCGCCGTGGCGAGCACCGGCTTTTTGTCGCCGGCGTGGTCGCGCGCCCAGCGGTCGCCGAGGAGTTCGGCGCCGATGGCGAGACCGTGCGCTTTCTTTACACGGCTCCAGTAATTAGCGGCGGTCGGCCGCCAGCAATCTGCGAACGGGATCGCCAATCGCCACCCGGCGCATTCGATGGCCGGATCCGCACGGTCCTCGATCGCGAGCTGCGGCTTGAGACAGCCGGCGACGCACCAGGCGAACAGGCGCTGCTTGGCGTCCATGGACAGCGCGGCGAGCGCCGCGAAGGCTTTGGACGGCGGCAATTGGAGCCAGTCGAGATCGAGAGCGCTCCGCTGCGCCTCGAGGAGGCGGTCGGCCGGCGTGCCGGAGAGATCGTTGAGCGAGCTGCGCGGCGCGCACTCCGTTGCCCG
>JAFAHL010000527.1 GCA_019237215.1 Hyphomicrobiales bacterium
CGCCTTGGGCGTCGCCGCGCTGGCGGCGCCGTCGCTGACGTTGCAGCCCGCCCTCGCTCAATCCAAATATCCCGACCGTCCGATCCGGCTCGTGATTCCCTTCCCGCCGGGCGGCGGCTACGACGCCGTCGGGCGCCCTTGGGCGGAGAAGATGAAGTCGGTGCTCGGCACCGTGGTCGTTGAAAACCAGGGGGGAGGAGGTAGTTCGCTCGGTGCCGCCGCGGTCGCCCGCGCCCGCCCGGATGGCTACACCATCCTCCTGGGCGGCTCGAGCACGCACATCACCGAGGCGATCCTCAAGAGCCGTCCGCTGTACGATCCGCTCAAGGACCTCGAGCCGATTTCGAACGTGGTGGTTTCGGCCTTCGCCCTCGCAGTCCACCCTGCCGTGCCGGCCCGCACGCTGCGAGAGTTCATCGACTATGCCAAGGCCAATCCGGGCAAGCTGTCTTATGGGCATGCTGGCGTTGGCTCGTTGAATCATTTGACCGGCGAACTGTTCAAATCGTTGGCAGGACTCCCGGACCTCGTGCAAGTGCCATATCGGGGGTCGGGACCGGCGACCGCGGACACCATCAGCGGACAAGTGGCGATGGTGACCCCAGCCGTGACCGGTCAGTTGCTCGAATTCAATCGCACCGGCAAGCTGCGCATTCTCGCGGTGACCAGTCCCGCGCGTCTCATCGCTGCGCCGGACATCCCGACGGCGGTCGAGGCGGGGCTCCCCGGCATGATCTCACAGCAGTTGATCGGCTTGTTCGCTCCCAGCGGGACACCGAGGGAGATCATCGAGCAGATCGCGCAGGCGACACGCACGGCGGCCGCCGAGGCGGCCTACCGGCAGATGCTCATCGAATCGGGCTTCGAGCCCGACCTCGATTCAACCCCCGAGAAATTCCGGCGTGTCATCGAAGAAGACATTGCCCGCTGGTCGCCGCTCGTCAAGGCGATCGGATTGAAGCTCGACTGAATCGGCCGCGCGCCGCGCGCGGCCTGCGTCGGGTCGCAGGCAATTGCGCTGCCTGCCGCCTCAGCGCGCCGCGGCGAGCGCGGCAAAGCCGCGTTCGAGATCGCCGATCAGGTCGTCGACGTCCTCGAGCCCGATGTGCAGGCGCACCGTCGGCCCGCCTGGCGCCCATTTCGTCGCTGTGCGGATGCTGGTGCAGTCGAATGGAATGGCCAAGCTCTCGAATCCGCCCCACGACGGGCCGATGCCGAACAGGCTGAGCTCGTTGACGAACGCGTTGACCGCACTCTGCGCCACCGGCTTGAACACGATGCTGAACAGGCCACTTGCGCCCGAGAAATCGCGCTGCCAGATGGTGTGACCGGGACAGCTTTCCAGCGCCGGATGGAGCACGCGGGCGATTTCGGGGCGCTCGGCGAGCCAGCGCGCGACCTTCAGTCCCGCCTGATGGTGCTGCGCCAGCCGCACGCCCACGGTGCGCAGCCCGCGCAGGCCGAGATAGATGTCGTCGGGCCCGACGCAGAGGCCGAGCGCGTGCACCGTACCGCGCAGGCGCTCCCATGCCGCCTGGTTGGCCGATACGGTGCCGAGCATGACATCGGAATGGCCGCCGATATATTTGGTGGCGGCCTGGATCGACAGGTCGACGCCCTTGTCGAAGGCGGGGAAATAGAGCGAGGTCGCCCAAGTATTGTCCATCAGCACCAGCGCGCCTGCGGCGTGGGCGGACCCGGCGATCGCCGGCACGTCTTGGATTTCGAACGAGAGCGAGCCCGGCGCCTCTACGAACACGGCGCGCGTGTTGGGCTGCATGAGCGCGGCGATATCACCGCCGACCAGGGGGTCGTAGTAAGTGGTGGCGATGCCATAACGCCGCAGCACGTCGTCGCAGAATCGGCGCGTGGGTTGATAGACGCTGTCCGTCACCAGCAGGTGATCGCCGGCATCGAGCACGGCGAGAAGCGCGGTCGAAATCGCCGCAAGCCCCGATGGCAGCAGCGCGACGCCGGCGCAAGCGGGCCCTTCGAGCGCGCGCAAGGCATCTTCAAGCGCCTCCGAGGTCGGCGTCCCGCGCCGGCCGTAGAGGTAACGCGCGCGGCGGGCGAGGAAATCCTCCGCGGTCGGATACAGCACCGTCGAGGCGTGATAGACGGGCGGATTGACGAAGCCATGATTGGCGCTGGCGTCGCGGCCGCTGGTCGCGAGCCGGGTTGCCGGCTTCAACGGTGGATGCGCGGGGCCGCCTTCGCTCTTCTTGGTCATGGCTCCATTCTCTGCACCGCCCCACCACGGGGTCATGGCGTCAGGCGGCGCGAGCGTCAACCCCTTGACCGCGGTGCCCGATCGTTCTGAGATAGCAAAGAGACCACCGCGAGGTCGACGCAGCCGGTCGCACCCAGCACGCGGCACCGGCCCCGATGTCAGCGCGCACCGATAGAGTGGCGTTCGAAGATTTCTCCCAAATCAAGCAAGATACGGGTCATGGCTTGAGAAGGACTGGCTCGAGAAGGACTGGCTCGAGAAGGACCGTTCCCAGGAAGGGCTGCTTCATGAAACGGGCAATCTTTCTTTTCGTCGGCGCCACCGTCGCGCTCGGCTTTTGCGCCGCCGCGGCGTCCGCGCAGACGCTCAAGGCGGTGAAGGATCGCGGCTCGCTGATCTGCGGCGTCAGCCAGGGACTGCCGGGATTCTCCAATCCCGACGACAAGGGCAACTGGACCGGCTTCGACGTCGACTTCTGCCGGGCGTTAGCCGCGGCGATCTTGAACGATGCGGCCAAGGTCAAGTTTACGCCGCTCTCGGCCAAGGATCGGTTCGAACCGCTCAAGACCGGCGATATCGACGTGTTGTCGCGCAACACGACATGGACGCTTTCGCGCGACGCTGCCTACGGCAACTTCGCGGGCGTGACCTATTACGATGGGCAAGGGTTCATGGTGCGCAAGTCGCTCAAGGTCAATTCGGCGCTCGAGCTCAACGGCGCGTCGGTGTGCACGCAGACCGGCACCACGACCGAGCTCAATCTCGCCGACTATTTCCGCGCCAACAACATGAAGTACGAGGTGATCGCGTTCGCGACCGCGGACGAAACCGTAAAAGCCTACGAAGCAGGCCGCTGCGACGTGTTCACGACCGACGTCTCGCAGCTCTATGCGGAAAAGCTCAAGCTCGCCAACGCCAACGAGCACGTGATCCTGCCCGAGATCATCTCCAAAGAACCGCTCGGGCTGATGGTGCGTCATGGCGACGACCAATGGTTCGACGCCGTCAAATGGACGCTCTACGCCATGCTCAACGCCGAAGAACTCGGCATAACCTCCAAGACCGTCGACGAGGCGCTCAAATCGAATCAACCCGAGATCAGGCGCTTGTTGGGCGTCGAGGGCAATTTCGGCGAGCAGCTCGGTTTGACCAAGGACTGGGTGGTGCGCATCGTCAAGCAGGTCGGCAACTACGGCGAAGTATTCGAGCGCAACGTGGGAACGGGCTCGAAGCTCGGCATCAGCCGCGGCCTCAACCGGCTGTGGACCAAGGGCGGCATCCAGTACGCGCCGCCGGTCCGATGAGTTTGCCCGACGTGGTCCGCCGCCGGCTTATGCTCACGAATGTCATGTCCGCGAAGGCGAGCATCCAGTACCGCGCGTCGTTGAGATGAGAAACACCTATATGGGTGATGACTGGATCGTCCGCCTGCGCGGATGGTGATGGCGACACGGACAGGCTTCGCGTGTCAATCCAAATCGAGCGTGCTGTGGCCCCGCCGCGGGTTGCCATCTACAACCGCCCGAAAATCCGCGCCGTTTTCTATCAGCTCGTCTTGCTGGCGGCGCTGCTGTGGCTCGGCTTTGAATTCGCGCTCAACGCCAAGGCCAATCTCGACGCGCAAAAAATCACCAGCGGCTTCGGCTTCCTCGACAACACCGCGGGCTTCGGCATCAACCAGTCGCTCATTGCGTACAACGAAGCGGACACCTACGCCCGCGTGTTCTTCGTCGGCCTTCTCAACACGCTCTTGGTCGCCGCGATCGGCATCGTGCTCGCGACCATCCTCGGCTTCCTCGTCGGCCTCGCGCGGCTGTCACGCAATTGGCTCGTTGCGCGGCTGGCGGGGGGGTATGTCGAGCTGATCCGCAACCTGCCGCTGCTGTTCCAGCTGCTGTTTTGGTATCTCGCCGTGCTGGGCACGCTGCCGCCACCGCGCCAAAGCATCTCGCTGTTCGGCGCGATCTTCCTCAACAACCGCGGCATCATCGTGCCCGCGCCGGTGGCGGGCGAGGGGACCGGCGCGGTCATCGCCGTCTTCGCCTTAAGCGTGATCGCGACGGTTGCGCTCCGCCTTTGGGCCAAGCGCCGCCAGATGCCCACCGGCCGGCAATTCCCGTTGTTCTGGGCCGGCCTCGCGCTCGTCGTCGCCCCGCCCCTCGTGGCGCTCGTCGCCATGGGATTTCCGATCGGTTTCGAGCGCCCCGAGCTTCGCGGCTTCAACTTTGTCGGCGGAGTTCGGCTGCTGCCCGAATTCATCGCGCTTCTGGTCGCGCTGACCACCTATACCGCGGCGTTCATCGCCGAGGTCGTGCGCGCCGGCGTGCTTGCCGTCCCGCGCGGACAGACCGAGGCAGCGTTCGCGCTCGGGCTGCGGCGCGCCTTGGCACTGCGCCTCATCGTCGTGCCGCAAGCGCTGCGCGTGATCGTGCCGCCGCTCACCAACCAGTATCTCAACCTCACGAAAAATTCCTCGCTCGCGGTCGCGGTCGGCTATCCCGACCTGTTCGCGGTGTTCGCCGGCACCGCCCTGCACCAGACCGGGCAAGCGATCGAGATCATCGCCATCACCATGGCGGTCTACCTCGCCATTTCGCTCATCACCAGCGCGCTGATGAACTGGTACAACGCCCGCATCCAGGTGGCGGAACGCTGATGGCGGTCGACGCGCAATCGTCCTACATCCGCCGCGCCGTGGTCGAGCCCGAGCCGCCGCCGGCAGGCGCGGCCGCGCCGGCGCGCACGCGTGCACGGCTGTTCGACGGCCCGTTCAACACCGCGCTGACGCTTGTGAGTATCCTCGTCATCGTCGCGCTGGTGTGGCCGGCGGTGAAATTCCTGTTCGTCGACGCAGTCTGGACGGGATCGAGCCGCCTCGATTGCCTCCCCGAAACCGTGGGCCGCGAGGTCGGCGCATGCTGGCCGTTCATAAAGGCCAAGTTCATCCAATTCATGTACGGCTTTTATCCGGCGAGCCAACAGTGGCGGGTCGATGTCACCTACGCGCTCGGCGCGATCCTGCTCGTGGCGCTGCTCATTCCGGGCGTGCCGGGGAAGGGCCTCAACGCGATCCTGTTCTTCGGCGTCTTCCCGCTGGTCGGCTTCTTCCTGCTGGTCGGCGGGGTGTTCGGCTTGCCGCAGGTGGAGACGCGGGTGTGGGGCGGCCTTCTCGTCACGCTCGTGATCTCGTTCACCGGCATCACCTTCTCGCTGCCGCTCGGGATTTTGCTCGCGCTCGGGCGGCGCTCGCACTTGCCCATCGTGCGCGCGGCCAGCGTCGTTTTCATCGAGTTCTGGCGCGGCGTCCCGCTGATCACCGTGCTGTTCTTCGCGACCTATATGCTGCCGCTGTTCCTGCCCGACGATTGGAGGATCGACGCGCTCGCCCGCGTGCTGATCGGGGTCGTGCTGTTTGCGGGCGCCTACATGGCGGAAGTCGTGCGCGGCGGCCTGCAGGCGATCCCGCGCGGCCAGTTCGAGGGCGCGATGGCGCTCGGGCTCGGCTATTGGCGGATGATGGGCCTCGTCATCCTGCCGCAGGCGTTGCGGCTGGTCATCCCCGGCATCGTCAATTCCTTCATCGCACTATTCAAGGATACCACGCTGGTGCTGATCGTCGCGATCTTCGATCTCTTGGGACAATTGCGCGCGGCCTTCGCCGACCCGACCTGGGCGACACCGGTGACGCTGTTCACCGGCTTCGCGTTCGCTGGAATGATCTATTTTGTCGTCAGTTTCGGAATGTCGCGCTATGCATTGTTCATGGAGCGGCGCTTGAGCACCGAGCGTTCGCGTTAAGAGATGGTCGAGAGCTTGGGCGAGAACGACCGAAAACGAACGCCGAACCGATCGACTCGGAGCGCCGTGCTCGACATGCGCACGACGAAGAACGAGGTTGCGATCGAGATCATCGACCTCAACAAATGGTTCGGGCGGTTCCATGCGCTGCGCGACATCGAGCTGAAGGTCATGCGCGGGGAGCGCATCGTCGTGTGCGGTCCCTCGGGCAGCGGCAAGTCGACGCTGCTGCGCTGCATCAACCGCATCGAGGACTGGCAACGCGGCCGCGTCATCGTCGACGGCACCGAGCTCACCGAGGATCTCAAGACGATCGACGAGGTGCGCGGCGAGGTCGGCATGGTGTTCCAGCAGTTCAACCTGTTTCCGCACTTGAGCGTGCTCGAGAACTGCACGCTCGCCCCGATCTGGGTGCGCAAGCTGCCGAAGACGGAGGCCGAGGAGATCGCGCGGCATTACCTCAAACGGGTTCGCATTCCGGAGCAGGCGGACAAATATCCGGCCCAGCTCTCCGGCGGCCAGCAGCAGCGGGTGGCGATCGCGCGGGCGCTGTGCATGCAGCCGAAAATCATGCTGTTCGACGAGCCGACGTCGGCGCTCGATCCGGAAATGGTCAAGGAGGTGCTCGATACCATGGTCGGCCTCGCGCTCGACGGCATGACCATGGTGGTGGTGAGCCACGAGATGGGATTTGCCCGTCAGGTCGCGAACCGCATGGTGCTGCTCGATGCCGGCCAGATTGTCGAGGTGAACGAGCCCGAGGCCTTCTTCAGCCACCCGCAGCACGAGCGCACCAAGCTGTTCCTGAGCCAGATTCTGCGGTGACCGCCCCGTTTGCGGCTGACTAGAGCGCGATGATTTTGGTTGGATCGTTCGGCTTTCCATCGTCATCGCCCGCGAAGGCGGGCCGAGCGTCACACGGTTAGCGACGCTGGCTAGGAGTAGCTTTTTTATCGCCATCGCCTATCGTTCTCATAACAGTGCTTTACTTTTCCGCGTTCGCGATCTTCCAGGCACTGGTAGAACGCTTTGCATTTCTTGATTACGCCAATGGCCTTCAGGATGTCGGGTATTTCTTCGGGCTCAATAACGATTGTCTGGCCCTCTGTCTCGCGCGCCCACCCAATGGCGGCCAATTCGTCCTTGGAAAACCATTTGCGAATGTGGCATTGTCGGAAACTGGCTTCCCACTTTTCACTGCCGGCATGCGCTGCCCCTGTTGCCAGGAACAGCGCCGCAACTCCGGCTAGGAGGGCCAACTTGGTCATGAGTGGTCTCGCCGCTCGCCCCGCTTAATACTAGCGAGAACCCCCTCCAAAATTTTGTCAACGGTCGGAGTGCGGTTCCGATCATAGGCACCCAGTTTTATGTATTCGTCGTAACATCGTACGGCGTATTCATGGGTGACACCGTACTTGCCATCCGCGTATTGCTGCGCAATTTCCAACACGCACTCCAACTCGTTCCTATCTTGCTGTGCTATGTGCTCAGCTTCACGTTGTTGGTTTAGATTTAAAAAGACCAAACATGGGCAATTCCCTTTCTCATTAGAAGTACACCCAACACCGATTGAGCGGAACACCGGCAGTCCATGACCATGCGAATGTTGGCGTAAGGTCACAGGCCGCAGCTACGAGCAACCAATCCCCCTCCTTTTGTAAGGGGATAAGGGGCACGCCGTTCACCAGCGACATTACCGGGTATCCGTTAGGGGCAGTGCGGACATTAAGTCCGGCTGCGTCCACATTCACTACAACTGTCCTGCACTGTGGATCAGCACAAGGCGCATAGTAATTGTAGACCCAGCCCAATGGGGGAACCGGGGGCGGGGTCACTCTTATCGATGGAACTGGAGGCGGTGCCTCGGGGAGGGGCTCCTCGTCTGCGGCATACGCCGCTGAGCCCATACATGTGAGCACAGCAGCCGAAATCAGAAATTTTTTCACCACTGCCTCCTATACGCGGATGCGTTCATGGCCATTCCGGCAATCCCGAGGATGCCCCTGGCTATCACTTGGGTATCCGTGGGTGGCGCTGCCAGTACCACGGGTGTCCTGATCCAAAATATGCCAATGCCTCCGCGTCTAGGCGGCGTGCGAAAGATTTGTTCATCGCTGCTGTGGACGGAAAAATGCCCCAGCCGAGTTGACAGCCGGGGCAAGTTAAGCAGAGCGGATCGAAGGAAGAATTCGGCCTATCCACTCTGCAAGACACAGGGCCGAACACTTCTTAAGTGGGCGTCGTCGCCGTCCGGGGACTTATTTATCTACGCCAAAGATTTTTTCGTTGAAGCCAATGGCCGCCTAACCTGAAATCGAGATTTGTGTTGGAAGCCCTCATTGTTGGCTGACCAACAGAATAAACAATCCGGCAGCTATCAACAGGGCAAGCAGAATACCGGCAACGAGCGAAATAACCGGATGCCGACTAGGCTTGACCTCATTCGATTCGGTCGAAAATGAGCCACAACGAACGTCGTGCTGGGCGTCTGATGTCCATGCGCTAATAACTCGACGTCGCACGCCGCTGCACGCAGTTCTTCAATCCATCAATCAATTAACAGCAACCCACTGATGATGAGCATCGCAACTGCCGTGCCGCCGTGTACGCCGAACGCAACGCTCCTGCTACCGCCTTGGTGCAACACGATCATCGCATCAGCGACAGGAATGAGAGTGGCGGCTAGCATGAACCAGCCAAGGACGTGTGCAGACCCGTAAGCTATAAGGATTGCAATGAACAGTCCCGATGCAATGTCACGAATGCCTTTAGCGGATAGATACGCTCGCGAATGCGGTTCGACGCCAGCCGGTACGCCATAAGCCGCCGCTGCCGTTGAAGGTGCCAACAGAAAGCGGCAGCCGATGAAAATGATCGCAATTGCAATCACACCGGATAGATAGAAACCGATAGTTGCCGCCATGCTCTCCCTCATTGGAGATTGTGTTGGCGACGAAGACCCCTATTTGTGAAATATCCCGCTGAGTGTTCGCACAGTCCAGCCAGCGACAGTTAAGCGATCTGGCTCTGGCTCGGACTGGGGTTTGGTCAAGACCAAGCCCAGGGCCAGTACGATCACAAGTGCCACTATTGCGTTACACAGCCAATCGGTTCTGAGCATGGGTTCACCGTGGATCAGGGTGCCTTTCCCCGATACCACCCATGAATTAGGGCATAAGAAAGAAGATGAAAAATGCCCCAGCCATTGCGGGCCGGGGCAAGTTAAGCAGAGCGTTCAGTCCTTCTTTGGAAGATGGCCCCAGCCTCCACTTCTGGCCGGGGCCTCAGTCCGCTTCGTCCGCTCCTGTCTGGGGGAGTGGCAGGAGGCGTTATCTTTCCCACATCCTAGCGCCGAACACCCCTTAGTCGCTCAAGATCCTGTCAGAGACTTATTCATCAGCGCCAAAGATTTGTTCGTCGAAGCCAATGGCGTCCTTATTTCCGAGACGCCGCTACGGTCGCTGCCGCTTGCAGTCACGCATGAAGCGGTAGCGCTTTACGAGATGCAAATGCTGCTCTCGGGCTTGACGCCTGCAATCTTCATTTCGCTGGGCAGTGAGTCTGCTAGCCGCTGCAATCTCTCGGGGATATTTTGGTTTCTCTGACTGAGCATGTGCGAGCGAGACACCGAGCGCGATTACTGCAAAAGTCCCAAGCGCTCTCATTATCATTTTCGCCTCACATTCGTTTAAGGCCGCCGTCAAGTCACCACTCGACCATTTAAAATGTGTTGTACCTAGCCTGTACCTAAAGGCAGCCCAAAATCAATCTAACTCATTGCAGCGTGGGGATTAATCCAAGTGCAATGATCCGTTCCTGAGTCAGATTCTGCGGTGAGTGTGCCTTTTGCGGCTGACTAGAGCGCGATGATTTTTGGTTGGATCGCTCAGCTTTCCGTCATCGCTCACGAAGGCGGGCGATCCAGTAACCACCAAGACGCTCCGTGGTTATTGGATGCCCCGTTTTCGCGGGGCATGACAGCAGGGGGGCGGGCGACTCCATCTAAAGTCTACCTAAAGTCTACGCGCTTGAGTTGCGCGATCCATTGTTCGGATCAATCGGAAACAATGGCGTGCGCCTACCAGCGGTTGTCTTGCGCGGCGGCATGGGTGCAGGCCTCAGACCCCACGTCGTCGCGGACAGCGGCAGGCCCCGGCACAGCGGGCGTGCCGTTGGTTCCCTTCTCAAGCGCGCTCAGGCGCGCTTCGAACGCTTGGCTGGCGAGCGCCCACACGTACGCGTTGACGACCTTGGCCAATTCGGCGGCCTCGGCTGCGGTGAGGTCGCCCGCCGTGACCGCAGCCGCGATGCTCGCCATCGCTTCGACGCTGTCGAGCGCGTTTTCGAGCGGCGGCAGCTCCACGGCGACCGGCTGGTGCTTGATCGGCGGCACCAGCCGCTCCATGCACACGCGAATGGCCGCCATATCGCCCTCTTCGGCGAGTGCGA
>JAFAHL010000675.1 GCA_019237215.1 Hyphomicrobiales bacterium
AAAGCCATACCGCGATGCGAATGGAAAGCCGTTCGATGATCGGGACTACATTAACAGAGATGATTTTCCGAAACTCGACCCGGAGATCAGCTTCCCGATACCGCCAACGTTTGCGAACGACGCAGATCGCCATGTCAAGGTTCCGGATTGGTTAAATGACCCCACGGTTTATCACAATCGCGGGGAAGCCTCATCCAGCGGCGAGAGTTCGCTCTATGGCAGCGTTTCGGGTCTGGACGACCTGTTCACCGAGCAACTGCGAGTAGTTCGAGGCATGACCGCTATTTATGCAAATTGGATTCGGGAGTTTGATATCGCCGGGTTTCGCCTCGACACGGTCAAAAATGTTAACAATGAGTTCTGGCAAAGCTTTGTCCCGTCGATCCTGCAGGTTGCTCGGCAATGTGGCCGGAAGGATTTTTGGATTATCGGCGAAGTGTATAATCCTGACCCCGCTTTCACGTCCGAATATGTTCATCGTGCCGCGATGCCGTCGGTGCTGGACTTTGGATTTCAACATGCTGCCGCGGGATTTGCCGGGGGAATCTATGCGCCGGTAAAAATGTCCGAGCTCTATAGCGAGGATAGCTATTACACGACGCCGACAAGCAACGCGTACAGCCTTGTTACATTCCTGGGAAACCACGACATGGGCCGCATCGGCCATTTTCTGTCTGATGATGTGACCGGTGCGACTCCTGGAGAGTTGCTCTCTCGCGACATTCTGGCTCATGCGCTGATGCTTTTCACCCGCGGTATTCCGATGTTCTACTATGGGGACGAGCAAGGGTTTACCGGCCGGGGACCGGACGTTGCGGCGCGGGAGGATATGTTTGCGACAAAGGTTGCCGACTATGCCGGTGAGGAGCGCATAGGCGGTGGTGATCCCAGTGTTGCAGCCTTCAATGAACGACATCCGCTTTATCGTGCAATTCGGGAGATGATCTCTGTGCGCAGGGAGAATCGGGCCCTTGAAAGAGGCATCCAGATTGTCCGGCATGCAGATACGAGGCCAGGAATCTTCGCCGTGCTACGCGTGGATCCAGAGAGCCGGGAAGAGATACTTGCGCTGTTCAACAACGCGAATGAAACGAAAAGCGCAAATATCAAGGTGTATTCATCGAACGGACGCTGGGAAACAGTCTACGATTCCGATGGCGACAAGGGGCGCTTTCGCCGCGGAATTGCAGACGACGAGTTGGCCGTGGCACTGGGGCCGGTCTCCTGTTTGTTATTGCGAAATTCCAACCCTCTCGAGCCGGCGCAGGAACCGATCGGCGAACTGCAAGTGGGCGCGGTTCGGACTAGCGAGATCGATGGCCGCTGGGAGGTCAAGGCTGAACTGACCTCAGATCAAGTGATCGCCGTCGCTTTTGGTGTACGGAAGAAAGGTGAATCGGACTTCAAATTTCTTGGCACCGCCGATTCAGCGCCTTATCGAGTTCTACCGACCTGGGAAGAAACTCCAGACTCGCCGGATCTGGAGTTCCAAGCCGTCGCTCGCGATCTGTTTGGCCGGGAGGTCACTGCGGTTTGCGCGTGGCACCGCAGAGCGGCTAAAAAGGAGACCGATCGCTAGCCCGCAAAAAGCACGCGAAAGTTGCAGCGACGCGCGTATTGTGGGCCAGAGAGCTCTTTGAGCCGATCAGGCGTCAGTGGTCGGGCGTCCCTCCGGGACGCGATCAAATTCTAATTCCAAATAGCGAACTTAACAGCTCGGGCTCCTGCTCGTGCGTGGAAAGCGGGCACCACATTTATTTCTTCTTCGGCGCGATGAGATCGGTGATGGTGCCTTCAAACATCTCGGCGGCAAACGCGACCGTCTCCGACAGGGTCGGGTGCGGGTGCACGGTCAGGCCGATGTCCTCGGCATCCGTCCCCATCTCGATCGCCAGCGCCGCCTCCGCGATCAGGTCGCCGGCGTTGGGGCCGACAATGCCGCAGCCGAGCAGGCGGTTGGTGGCCTCGTCGAATAACAGCTTGGTCAGGCCCTCGTCCCGGCCGAGCGACAAGGAACGCCCGCTCGCCGCCCACGGGAACACGCCCTTGCCGTACTTGATCCCCTTCGCTTTGGCCTCGTTCTCGGTCAAGCCGACCCAGGCGACCTCGGGATCGGTATAGGCGACCGATGGGATCACCTTCGCATCGAAGAAGCTGTTGCGCCCCGTCGCCGCCTCGGCCGCGACCTTGCCTTCGTGCGTCGCCTTGTGGGCGAGCATCGGCTGGCCGACGATGTCGCCGATCGCGAAGATGTGCGGAACGTTGGTGCGCTGCTGGCGGTCCACCGGGATGAACCCGCGCTCGTCGACGTGCACGCCCGCGTTCTCCGCCCCGATCAGCTTTCCGTTCGGACGCCGGCCGACGGCGACCAGCATGCGGTCGAACGTGTCTGACGGCGGCGCTTTGCCGCCCTCGAACGCGGCGAGCAGCCCGTCAGGCGTAGCATGCACGTTCGTCACCTTGGTCTTCAGGAAGATGTTCTCGTACCGCTTCTCGATCCGCTTGTGCAGCGGGGTGACGATGTCGCGGTCGGCACCGGGAATGATCTGGTCCATCAACTCGACCACCGTCACGCGGGCGCCGAGCGCGTGATAGACCGTCGCCATCTCCAGCCCGATGATCCCGCCACCAAGCACCAGCAGCCGTTTCGGAATGGTGCCCAATTCGAGCGCTCCGGTGCTGTCGATCACGCGCGGGTCGCTGTGCGGGATGAACGGCAAGGTCACCGGCTCGGAGCCGGCGGCAATGATCGCCTGCTCGAAGCTGACGGTCTGCGTGCCGTTCTTGCCGGTGACTTCGAGTTGGTTGAGCGAGACGAACTTGCCCACGCCCTCGACCACCGTGACCTTGCGCTGTTTGGCCAGGCCGGACAGGCCGCCGGTAAGGCGCTTGACCACGCCGTCCTTCCATGCGCGCAGCTTGTCGATATCGATCGCGGGGTTCGCGAACGAGAGCCCGTGCGCGAACATCTCGTGCGTCTCTTCGATCACCTTTGCGGCATGCAGCAACGCCTTGGATGGGATGCAGCCGACGTTGAGGCACACGCCGCCGAGCACCGGCCAGCGTTCGACGATAACGACCTTCTTGCCGAGATCGGCGGCGCGGAACGCGGCGGTATAGCCACCGGGGCCGGAGCCGATCACAAGCACTTCGGCATGGACGTCACCCTGCGTCGGCGAGGGCGGCCGTGCGACGGCGGCAGCGTGCGGCATCGAGAGCGTCGCGACGGCTTCCTTCTTAGTGCCGGTGGACAGCTTCAGGATCAGACTGCCTTGCGAGACGCGGTCGCCGACCTTGACGCTGATTTCCGAGATCGTGCCGGCGGTGGGCGAGGGGACGTCCATCGTCGCCTTGTCGCTCTCCAGCGTGATCAGCGGATCCTCGGCCTTCACACTCTCGCCGACGCGGGCATGCACCTCGATGACCGCCACGTCCTTGAAGTCGCCGATGTCGGGAACGACGACGTCGATGGTTTCATAGACGCCGCTCGGCGAGCCGTAGTTGGGCGGAGTCTCAGGCGCGGGCGAGGCGTCCTCGCGGACGGTTTCCTTCGG
>JAFAHL010000713.1 GCA_019237215.1 Hyphomicrobiales bacterium
GATCGCTGGCAGATCATCAATTTCACGCCGCCGGCGTTCCTGCGTCTCGACGTCGGCGCCACGCCGACCGGCACCGGGGCCCCGGAGGGCAAGCGCGTCGGCGGCATCGGCATGTGGAATCTCAACGCCATCACGCCGGAAACCGAGACCACGAGCCATTATTTCTGGGGCCAGGCGCACAACTTCGACGTTGGCAATCCGAAGACGACGGACATGCTGATCGAGCAGATCAGGACCGCCTTCCTCGAGGACGTCGCGGTGTTCGAAGCGCAGCAGCGCAATCTGCTGATGATCCCGAATCCGCCGCAGACCGACATCAACGCCGACGCCGGCGTGATCCAGGCGCGCCGCATCGTCGACCGGCTCTATCACGAGGAGCAGGCGGCCGCCGCGAAGATGGCGGCGGCGGAGTAGATACTAAAGCTCAAATCTCTCGGCGCCGATACGTCACACTGCAGGGAAAGGCTCAACTCGCTTAGAAAGCTTGCCAAGGGTGCCGGCTCATTGCCTGCAGCGGAAATACCGTGAAGAGGTCTGACAAAGACGCGAATAACAGATTCGTCCTTCACCGGCGGGAGGTGGTGCTCGCGACTGCTGCCGCTTTCTTCCCGCTCCGTGGCGCATCAGGCGAAACCGGGTCACGCAACGCGCAGCCTGACGTCGGCATCAATGCTTATCCGGCCGTACCATTTCCCGCTCCTCCGTCGCTCGGGATAGGCAAGGACCGCGCCCTCGTGCTCGGCGGAGGCGGCGAATACTTCATTGCCTGGCTGCTCGGGTTCGCTCACGGGCTCCGCAGTATGGGCGTATCCTACGACTTGGCCGATCTCATTGTCGGCACCTCGGCCGGAGCGATCGTCGGGAGCGCGGCCGCGGCCGATCGTCTCGGGCTGTTGCGCGACGATATCGATCTTTCTGGACAGTTTCCAAAACTACTGGCGGATTTGATACCGACGAGCGCGTCCAACCCCAGTCAGGTGCGCGCGCGTGAGCTCGCCGAAGCCGCTCGCGATAGCAGCGTCGCCACGATCCAATCAATCGGCCGCGGCGCCATGGCTGCACGCAATCCCCCGGTTCGCAACCTCCAGCTTATGATCGATATCCTCAATCTCGGACGCTCCTGGCCGAATCCGCGGTTCCACGCGACCACGACGGATTGCTACACCGGCGAGCGCCTCGTTCTCTCGCAATCGAACAACATTCCGATCTCGCATGCGGTCTGCGCGAGCGTGTCGTTGCCAGGCGTCTTCGGGCCGACCTGGATCGGCGATCGGCTGTGCATGGACGGCGCCATGTGTTCTACCAGCACCCACGTCGATCTCATCGCCGGTGCCAAGCGTGCCTTGGTGGTCGCGCTCACCGACAAAGGTCCGCGGTTTTCCAACATTCCGAACGATATTGAGGAGGAGCTGAAATACGTCGAAGCCGCGGGGACCAAGACACTCCTGATCGCCGCCGACCCCGGCAAGGTAGACCTGCTGTCTCCTGCCGAGATCGAACCGACCCTGAAAGCAGGCCTCGATCGCGCCGTACGCGAGGCCGATCGGGTCAAAGCGTTTTGGGCTTGAGCAGCGAGCGGCCTCGCCCGCGCGGCAAATTCGGTGGGCTCCCCCCTCCCCAACCAAACCTCGGCCTGCCGGGGTTTGGTTGGGGGAGGGAGCAGACCGAGTCTGCGGCGCAGTCAGCAGCCTACTTGCGTCATGTGACTTCGGCGCCGCCCCGGCCGAGCCGTTTCTTCACGCCCGGCCACAACACCAGGAGGAGGCAGAGCGCGAAGATCGCCGCCGACAAGGGCCGCAGGATAAAGACGGAGTAATCGTGATCCGAAATCATCAGCGCCTGATGGAACGAGCCCTCCGCGAGCCTGCCGAGAATGAGCCCGATGACCAGGCTGATCAGCGGATAGCCGTGACGCCGCAGGAAATAACCGAAGAGGCCGAAGAAGATCGCGACGAACACATCCATCATGTTGCGCTCGTTGGCGTAGGCGCCGAACAGCGTGATGATCAAAAGCATCGGCGCCAGCAACTCGACGCGCACGATTGTGATCAGCGCAAACCATGGAATCATGACGAGATAGAGCACCGTCGCCATGATCGCGCCGACGAGCAGGCCCATGAAGAAGCCCCAGATCAGCTCCGGGTTCGACGTGAACAGCATCGGACCCGGGCGCAGCCCTTGCAGGGTGACCGCGACCAGGAGGATGGCGGAGGTCGCTCCGCCGGGGATCCCGAGTGTGAGCGCGGGGATGAGGCTCGTCGGAATGCAGGAATTGTTGGAGGCTTCGGGCGCGATGACGCCTTCGGGCGCACCCTTGCCGAAGCGCTCGGGATGGTGCGAGGAGCGCTGCGCCACGCTGTAGGCGAGGAAGTTCGCCGCGGTGGCGCCTATTCCGGGAATCATTCCGAGAAACGCGCCCACCGCCGTGCTCTGAACGAGCGTGAACGGATACCGAAACGTGTCCCAAAATCCATCCCACAGCGATCCTTCCAACCGGCCGGATTTGGCGATGGTGCCGCCTTGCAGAATCATGCTGGTCAGCTCGGTAATGGCGAACAGTCCCACCATCACCGGCACGAAGCTGATGCCGTCGAGCAGATACACGAAGCCGAACGTGTAGCGCTCCGATCCGAGGATCGAATCGATCCCGATCAGGCTGATCGCAATCCCCAACGCCCCCATCGCCAATCCCTTGACGGTGGACCCCAGCGCGGCGACCGAAACTACGGTGAGGCCCAGGATAGCGAGGGCAAAATATTCCGCCGGGCTAAACGCCAGCGCGGCCTTCGCCACCGGGCCCGAGGCGAACATCAGAATCAGCACGCCGGCGATCGCCGCCGCCATGGACGCGCCCGCCGACAATCCCATGGCGACCTTGGCCTTGCCCCGCTGCGCCATGGGATAGCCGTCATAGGCGGTCGCGGCCGAGGACGCTTCGCCTGGAATGTTGAGCAGGATGGACGTGACCGATCCGCCGAAGGCGGCGCCGACCGAAATGGACGCCAGCATCAGCAGCGCGGACAGCGGATCCATGGAGAACGTGAACGGAATCAGGATCGCCATGGCCACCGGGCCGCCGAGTCCGGGTAGGACGCCGACCCACAGCCCGATCACCGTGCCCAGCACCATGAACATGAACTGCTTGAGCTGCAGGGCTGCGGTGAGGCCGAGGATGAGGTTGTCGACCATGCCGCCGCCTCAGCTCGCGCGCAGCGCGAGCTTGTCGATGAGCCAGTCGCCCACGAGCCCGTGCGGAAGATCGACATTGAGCAGGTAGGGGCCGATCAGAGCGAGGATCGCAACCGTCAGCAGCGCGGTGACCACGAGCTGCCGGCGGTTCGCATATCCCATCAACACCGGAACGAGCAGCATCGCCGCGAGCGAGGCGACGACGAAGCCGACGAGCCAGAACATCAGGCCGAACGCTGGCGCGGCGAAAAGCGCGGTCGCATAGCGCGGCCAATCGGCTTTGGCCGCGGGATCGTC
>JAFAHL010000719.1 GCA_019237215.1 Hyphomicrobiales bacterium
CTATCGCAGCCATCCACCGGCGCTAAGCCGGGCTTGCGCCCGCGCCGCGGGTCATGCCATTTGGCGGCGCAACCGGCGAGGGTTCGGGCATGGCATTCAAGGAGCGGGTGTTTTCCGGCGTGCAGCCGACCGGCAACCTGCACCTCGGCAATTATCTCGGCGCCATCGCGAAGTTTGTCGCATTGCAGGACAAGTACGACTGCATCTATTGCGTGGTCGACCTGCACGCCATCACCCAGCCGATTGCGGTCTGGGGCGGGCCCGAGCAGCTGCCGAAAAATACGCGCGAGGTCACCGCGGCCTTCATTGCCTGCGGCATCGACCCGAAGAAACACATCGTATTCAACCAGAGCCAGGTCGCCGAGCATGCCGAGCTAGCCTGGGTGTTCAACTGCGTCGCCCGCCTCGGCTGGCTCAACCGCATGACCCAGTTTAAGGAGAAGGCGGGCAAGGACCGCGAGAATGCCTCCGTCGGTCTCTACGCCTATCCGACCCTCATGGCCGCCGACATCCTCGTTTACCGTGCCACGCATGTACCCGTTGGCGAGGACCAGAAGCAGCACTTGGAGCTCTCGCGCGACATCGCGCAGAAGTTCAACAACGACTTCGGAAAGTCGATCCAGGCGCACGGTTACGGGGATGCGTTCTTTCCCCAACCCGAGCCGTTGATCCAAGGCCCCGCGACGCGCGTGATGTCGCTGCGCGACGGCTCCAAGAAGATGTCGAAATCCGATCCCTCCGACCAGTCGCGCATCAACTTGACCGACGATGCCGACGCCATCGCGCACAAGATCCGCAGGGCGAAGACCGATCCCGATCCCTTGCCGCACGACGAGAAGGGACTCGAGCGGCGCCCCGAGGCCGACAACCTCGTGGGCATCTACGCCGCGCTTGCGGGCAAGAGCAAGGTGGAGGTTCTCACCGAATTCGGCAGCGCGCAGTTCTCCACCTTCAAGGCCGCGCTGGTCGATCTCGCGGTCGTCAAACTCGGCCCGATCAATTCCGAGATGAAGCGGCTCGTCGCCGATCCCGTCTACATCGATTCCGTGCTCGCCGACGGCGCCACCCGCGCGCAAGCCATCGCGGCGGACACCATGAAAGCGGTCAAGGACATCGTCGGATTCGTGCGCCGCTGACGCGAAGCTCAAATCCCGCGGCCTGCGCTCCGTTGCCGCGCGTGGCCTTGTGCCGCCCCCGAACGGCGTGGCAAGATTCTCGAGTTTTTGCAACGCCACCGGCCGCGTTTTCCGGCGCAGCCGGTTGCCGTCATAAGTCACGACAATCAAAGTCACGACAATGACGTGACCCGGTGGCGGTGAGGAGCCCGATGAGCAAGAAGCGGCGCAGCTACGAAGCTGGTCATTCGCCGAAATTCATGGTGGTCATCGACGATTCGCCGGAATGCGATCGGGCGCTCTATTTCGCCAGCCGGCGCGCGCTGCGCATCGGCGCAACCGTGCTCATGCTGCGCGTGATCGAAACCCACGACCACAATCAGCAGTGGCTCGGCGTCGCCGACATCATGCGTGCGGAGGCGCACGAGGAGGCGAATGCCGTGCTCGATCGCCATGCGGCGCGCGCGTCGAGCATCACCGGCGTGATGCCGCAGCGCGTGATCCGCGAAGGCGAGAAAGCGCAGGAAGTCCTCAATCTCATCGAGGACGACGAAGACATCGCCATCCTGGTGCTCGCCGCCGCGACCGGCAAGGAGGGGCCGGGGCCGCTCGTGTCCAGTGTCGGCAAGACCGCGGGCGACTTTCCCATCCCGGTCGCGATCGTGCCCGGCCACCTCAGCGATGAGGAGCTCGACGCCTTGTCGTGAGGGTGCCGCACGCCGGGCCGTCGCCTTCGGCATGTCGCCGCGACAGGTTGAAACTTCCACCGCGCGGCGCCACCTACTACAATGACCCGATCGTGGGCGTTTTGATCCTGCGCGCAACCTAAGGAGCAGGCCATGTTCATCCAGACCGAGCCGACCCCGAATCCGGCAACACTCAAATTCCTGCCTGGACGGCCCGTGCTGACGAGCGGCACGCTCGACATGCGCGACAAGGAGGCGGCCGCCCAGTCGCCGCTGGCGGAACGCCTATTCGAGATCGCGGGGATCTCCGGGGTATTTTTCGGCTCTGATTTCGTCGCCGTCACCAAGACCGCCGGCGAATGGCAGCAGCTCAAGCCCGCGATCCTCGGCGCCATCATGGAACACTTCATGTCGGGCGCTCCGATCGTGAACAGCGCGGATGCTGCTCCATCGGATGAACGCGAGGAGTTTTTCGAGGCGAAAGATTCCGAAACCGTTGCCACCATCAAAGAGCTGATCGAGGCGCGAGTGCGGCCGGCGGTCGCTAACGACGGCGGCGACATCACCTTCCGCGGCTTCAAGGACGGCATTGTCTATCTCGACATGAAGGGGGCCTGTTCGGGTTGCCCGTCGTCGACCGCGACGCTGCGTCACGGCATCCAGAACCTGCTGCGTCACTATTTGCCCGACGTGGTCGAAGTCAGGCCGATGGGATGACCCGGCGGGCGATCGATCCGCACTAGCGTTCAACCGAGCAAACAGCGGCAGCGAAATCCGAACGTCGGCGTTGACCCATTTCCGAGGTCGCGGTCGACGGCGGCGAAGGTCAAGCCATGCGCGTCCTTGCCATCGACACCGCGCTCGAGGCCTGCTCGGCCGCCGTGCTCGACACCAACAGCGGGATCGCCGCCAGCGAGACTCTGGCCATGACGCGCGGCCACGCCGAGGCGGTAACGCCGCTCATCGCCCGCGTGATGAGCGCGGCCGCAATGGAATTCGTCGATCTCGACCGCATCGCGGTCACCACCGGTCCGGGCAGCTTCACCGGGCTGCGCGTGGGCATATCGGCCGCGCGCGGCATCGCGCTGGCGGCGGGAAAGCCGGCGGTCGGCCTCTCCACGCTTGCCGGCTTCGCGGCGCCGCTGATCTCCGACGACGATAGCACGCAGGTGGTGGCAGCGATCGACGCCCGGCACGAACAAGTCTATTTGCAGGTATTCGGCAGCGGTGGGCGGACGGTTGTGGCTCCGCGCGTCGCGAGCGTGCGCGATGCCGCGCGCGCGGCGATGACCGGACCCGCACGCATCGTCGGTTCCGCCGCGAGCAAGCTGGCGGCGGCTTGGCCCAAGGGAGCCGAGCCGCCGGTGTCGGTCGAGCAGCGCGGCGCACCCGACATCGTTTGGATCGCGCGGCTGGGTGCCGCCGCGGCGGACAGCCGCAGCCCGCCCAAGCCGCTCTATCTGCGCGCACCCGACGCGCAGCCGCAAGCCGCCGCGCGCCTGCCCCGCCGATGATAGGGATCGTCAGCCGCCTGTTCGCGCGCGAACCCGTGCTGTCGGACGCCCGTCCGCGCGACGCGCGCGCCTTGGCCGCGC
>JAFAHL010000744.1 GCA_019237215.1 Hyphomicrobiales bacterium
CGGAGCATCATCGCGGGACGTGCTCGCATCATCATGGTGTGGCGCGCTGGGAGTAGGCACGATGCGACCAAAATTCCTGCTCCAGTTTCTCGGTGAGACGACGGATCATTCCTCGATCGTTCTGGAAGAAAAGGAAGTCCGCGCCGCCAACGCGTCTTCCGCTGTCCAGGAAATCACAAATGTCGAGTGGCCGACTCGCGCAATTAGCTTGCGTCTCATAGATGCTGACGGCCGGCCGGTGTATGAGCGGTGGCGCACGGACATCGAAGGCCACATATGACGCCGAACAAACGCGAGACGCGCTGAAGGTGAGCGAACGGCAATATGTCGCATACTATCGAGTATCAAAGCCGCCGCGCTAGGGTTCGGCTGCTAGCCCGCATTTCTCACAGTGTGGGTTCTGAGTAGCGTTGCTTTTGGCGGTGTGGAAGGAGGACGAGGCTCGGCCGAGGCGAGCCGTGGCCCTGGTTGAGCGCTTGCCTTGGTCGATTGTGGAAATGTCCTTGTGCGGGTGGGCCTTGATTTGACCGCCAAATCTTTGGCGCGGCGGCGACGCCTTTCAGGCGGGCGAGGCGCGAGCCTGCGCCAGCCGTGCGACGGCGAGCCGCCATTCCTGGGCATAGGGACAGGCCGAGGCCATCGCAAAGCGGATGCGGCGCGCGCTCACTGTGACCAGAGCGCCGATCTTGAGGAGCTTCAGCCGGATCGTGCCACAGGTCGCCTCGGCGAATTGGGTGCGGGCAAGCCCGATGCGGCGCACGGCGCAAAGGAGAACGTAGGCCATTGAGGCGAGCCACAATCGCAGTTGGTTGGCGCGCATCGTCGCCGCCGAGGTGCGGTCGGCGAACAGGTCGCCTTGGCATTCCTTGATCCGGTTCTCCATGTCGCCGCGCGCGCAGTAGACCTTCTCATAGAGGAAGCGGCCCTCCGTCTCGGCCTGGCTCAGCGAGGTCACGATAAAGCGAGGATTGGCCTCGCCCCCGGTCCATTCCGCCTTGGCGACGACCCGGCGTTGGCGCGACCAGCTGTCGAGCGTCGCATAGCGGAAGTCCTTGTAACGGCGGGCCGGCTTGCCGGTTGGGCAAGCCTCCGCGGCGGCCTGCGAGAGTTCGGCGGCGATCTCCGCCACGAGCCGCGCATTGCGGGCGAGGCCGAACACGAAGTCCACCCGGTTCGTCTCGCACCAGGCCATCAACGCCTCGCGAGCGAAACCGGAATCGGCGCGCAGCAGGATGCGCGTCTTGGGCCAGCGCGCGCGGATCTGGCCGACGATGCGGGCCGTCTCCTCAACCGCGCCGGCGCTGGCGTCGATGTTCGACGGCCTGAGCTTGGCGGCGAGCAAATGCCGGCCGCAGAACCCATAGAGCGGCAGATAGCAGTAGCCGTCGTAATAGCCGTGGAAGAAGCGGCCTTCCTGATGGCCGTGCAGCGGATCGTCGGTGGCGTCGAGGTCGAGGATGATTTGCTTGGGCGGCGCGCCACGCGCCTCAAGAAACAGATCGACGAACAGCTTTTCGATCGCCGCGCCGTCGTGGCCGATCTTTTTGTAGCGGGTGGCGACCTCGCGCGACAGTTCCAGCCGGTTCAGCGTCGACTTGCCGGCGACGGGCGCACAATCTGCGCGCTTGGCCTTGAGCTTGCCGGCCAGCACAGCCATCACCGGATCGTGGCGAAGCTCGTCATGATCATTGAGGTCTTCGTAGCCGAGCGCGATGGCGAAGACGCGTTGCCCGATGAGCGCGGCCACGCTGTGCTCGATCAGCTCCGGCGCCCGCCGGTCGTCGAAGCAAGCGGCGAAACGCGCGACGAGCCCGATCGCCCGATCCGTCGCTTTCAAAAGCAGCCCGCCCGCATCCGAGGTGATCGCGCCGCCATCGAACTCGGCCCTCACCCGCCGGCCTTCAACACGGCCAAACAGATCGCAATCCGTGCTACACTCTGTCTGCATCGGGGAGCCCCTCCGCCTTCCGCGCAAGTCGTTCTTCGCAAAACAACTTTCGCTGATTCGGAGCCCCGATGCTCCCCCTACGGTGAAATATCCGGGCTAGGGGCGGGGCCGCTTTCGCGGTTTGCCGGCTTACCCGGGGGTGACGGCTCAGTCCATCACCGCATGCGCCGCTTTCTGCCGCCCCGCCGGCGCGGCGACCGCGTACTGCGCCTTCGGTCCGCGGATGAGCGCAAGCAGCGGGAAGGCGGCAAGGGAGATGAGCGTCATGAACAGAAAGTCGTTCGAATAGGCCATCGCCGCCGCCTGCTGGGTGATGACGCCCTCCA